>DATGCY010000488.1:0-3661 GCA_035311385.1 Candidatus Methylomirabilota bacterium | reverse complement strand
CACGGGTGAAGCCGGCCAGGGCGGACACGCTACCCACCAGGATGATGGAGCCGCCGCCCGCCTTCTGCAGGTGCGGGATGCCGTGCTTGGTCACCCAGAACACGCTCTTGAGGTTGATGCCCATCACGCGGTCCCACTGGGTGCCGTCCGTCTCCAGCACGGAGCGGTCTCGGTCCTTCCAGAGGACACCCGCGTTATTGTAGAGGACGTGGAAGGCGCCGAAGCGGCCCACCCCCGCCTCGACCATCTGCTTCACGTCCTCCTCTATCGCGACGTCGCCGACCGCGGACACGGCCTGGCCGCCGGCCTTCTCCACGAGGGCCACCGTCTCGTCCGCCGCCTGCTTGTTGATGTCGCACACCACAATACGCGCGCCCTCCTCGGTGAAGAGGAGGGAGGCCTCGCGACCCATCCCCATCCCCGCGCCGGTGATGAGGGCGACCTTGCCCTTGAGCCTCGTCCCCACGCTGTCAGATCCTCTCGAAGAGCCGCACGAGCTCCCAGTCCGTCACCGACTGATCGAAGGCCTGCTGCTCCAGCCGCGCGTGACGCAGATAGTGCTTCACCACCGTGTCGCCGAACGCCTCGCGAGCGACCCGCGAGCGCTCGAGCTCGTCCACCGCCTCGCGGAGCGTCTTGGGCACCTGGGCGAGGGTGGCGTCGTCGTAGGCGTTGCCGTCGTAGTACTTGGGCGGCTTGAGCTTCTTGTCCACTCCGTGGAGCCCCGCCGCGATGGTGGCGGCAAAGGCGAGATATGGATTCGCGTCGGCGCCGGGAATGCGGTTCTCCACGCGAAAGCCGGCCGCCTCGCCGCAGAGACGGAAGCCGCACGTGCGGTTGTCCCACCCGCAGGCAATCCGCGTGGGGGCGAAGGAACCTGCCTGGTAGCGCTTGTAGGCGTTGACGGTGGGCGCGTAGAAGTAGGCGAACTCCCGCGCCATGGCCATCTGCCCGGCCAGCCACTGCTGGAAGAGGGGCGTCCCCTTGCGGTCGGCGGAGACGAAGAGGTTCTTCTTACCCGCGCGATCCCACACCGAGGAGTGAAGGTGGAAGGACGAGCCCGCCGCGCCCATGTCGTACTTGGCCATGAAGGTGACGGACGAGCCCTGCTGCCAGGCGATCTCCTTCACTCCATGCTTGTAGAGCACGTGTCGGTCCGCCATCTCGAGGGCGGGCGCGTAGCGAAGGTTGATCTCCTCCTGGCCTCGGCCCCATTCCCCCTTGGAGAACTCCACGGGCACCCGCGCCGCCTCCATGTGGTTGCGGATGGCCCGCACGAGCGGCTCCTCGCGGGAGGTCTGCAGGATGTGATAGTCCTCCAGGTAGCCCGAGACGGGCGTGAGCTGCTGATAGCGCTTGGCCCGCGCCTCGTCGAAGGACTCGCGGAAGAGATAGAGCTCGAGCTCGGAGGCCGTCTGCACCTGCCAGCCGCGCTTGCGCGCGCGCTCGAGCTGCCGCTTGAGCACCCAGCGCGGCGCCTCCTCGATGGGCTTGCCCTCCTCCGTGTACACGTCGCAGAAGACGAGCGCCGTCTTGGTCAGCCACGGGACGAGCCGCCACGTGGACAGGTCGGGCACCATCTTCATGTCGCCGTAGCCGCGCTCCCACGAGGTCAGGGTGAAGCCGGGGAGCGGCTCCATCTCCATGTCCACCGTGAAGAGGTAGATGCAGGCGTGCACGCCGTCGTCGAGGACATGATCGAGGAAGTAGCGGCCGACCACGCGCTTGCCCATGAGGCGGCCCATGCCGTCGGGGAACACGGTGAGGACGGTGTCGACCTCGCCCGCGCGGATGAGCGACTCGAGCGCTTCGGGCTTTGCCTGGTCGGGCACCAACGATCTCCTCTCGTGCGTGAGCGCGGATGGGCGCGAGGCTGACGAATCTTAGCGGGGAACCGGGCCCGAGGCAATAGCGGGCCGGCGCGGACGTTACTGTATCGCGACGGGAACGGGCGGGATGAGGAGGATGAGGAGCACGAGGCAGAGCACGCCCACCGCGTAGCGTCCCGGAGACAGCGGAGAGAGATCGTCGAGGGGCGGCTGATGCTGGAAGCCCATGACGAAGAAGAGGAGAAACCCCCAGACAAACCAGTTTGCGGAGCCGGTGATGGCCCCGAGGGCGAGCAGGCCGAGGAAGGTGGCGATGGAAACCTGACGGTGCCGCGGCCCGAAGAGGGCGTAGGCGATGCGCCCACCATCGAGCTGGCCGACGGGGATCAGGTTGAGGGCAGTGACAAAGAGCCCGACCCAGGAGGCGAGGGCCACCGGGTGCACGAACACGTCGTGATTGGGCGGAAGCTGCCCGAAGGCGAGCCAGGTCATGAAACGCATGATGAGCGAGTCGCCGAACACCACGCTGCCTCCCGAGGGCAGCTCGGCCACCTTCGACCAGCCGAGTCCGATCCACAGCGCGGGGAGGGCGACGAGGAGCCCTGCGATCGGCCCGGCCGCCGCGATGTCGAAGAGCGAATTGCGGTCCCGTGCGGGCGAGCGCATGCGGATGATCGCGCCGAGAGTGCCGAAGAGGAAGGGCGGCGGCGCGGGAATGAAGTAGGGCAGGCTGACCGAGGCGCCATAGGCACGAGCCACGAAGTAGTGGCCGAACTCGTGGGTGCCCAGGATGGCGAGGAGGGTGAAGGCAAAAGGCACGCCGTCGAGGATGCGCCGGGGCTCGGCGAGCGGATCGAAGGTGAAGAAGGCCCCCGAGCCGGCCACGATGGTCGACACCACGGTGAGCACGAAGAGCAGGATGTTGAGGCGCGGCTTCGAGGGCACCTGCACGTCCACGAAGGGCAGGGCGCGGACCCACGTCATGCCCGCCGCCCCTTCCTGCAGGAACGGCGTGTAGCCGAGGGGACGAAAGCGCGCCACCAGCTCCGTCAGCGCGGAGGGCGGCGACAGCAGGAGCCGGCCGCCGAAACCGAGGGCGTGACCTTCCGTTTTCACTTGCTCCACGTCGAGCACGCCGCCCAAGCGGGGGGCGAGCTCGGCGATGGCGTAGCTCGAGGAGTCCCCGGAGGTGTCGGTGACACGACGGCGAAAGAGCCAGGAGCGCATGAACTCACCTTACCACGAGGCCAGCGCGGCCACGGCCCGTCGCACCGCCGTGAGGCCGCCTTCTAGATAGACGACGGCAAGGACGGCCTCCAGGGCGGTGGCGAGGAGCGAGTCCTTCTCGCGCCCGCCCATCTGCGCCTCACCGCGCCCGAGACGCAGGCACGATCCCAGCTCCACGGCAGCGGCCCAGCGCGCGAGATTGGTTCCCGAGACGAGGCCGGCGCGACGCGGCGTGAGCAGCCCTTCCGCCTCCTCGGGATGCTTCCGCCAGACGTGCTCGCCGACCACGAGAGCGAGCACGGCATCCCCGAGGAAGGCGAGGGCACCGTTGTCGCGCTCGCCAGGATGCTCGTTGGCGTAGGAGCTGTGGGTCAGGGCCTGCTGGAGGAGGGCGGGATCGCGAAAGACATGATCGAGCCGCGGGCCCAGGCGGGCCGCCGCGTCGAGATCGGACGTCACCTAGGGCCGGAACTTGCGGAAGGCCAGCGTGGCGTTCGTGCCGCCGAAGCCGAACGCGTTGCTGAGCGCGACCTCCACTTCCTGCGGGCGGGCGTGATTGGGCACGTAGTCGAGATCGCAGTCCGGATCCGGCTTCTCGTAGTTGA
>DATGCY010000487.1:0-4431 GCA_035311385.1 Candidatus Methylomirabilota bacterium | reverse complement strand
GCGCCACTCTTCCGTCATGTGTACGGCGCCACCAACGCCATCGCCGATCCCGGCCGCGTGCTTCAGATGTGGAGCAAGGAGTTCGCGGCCATGCACGCGGAGAACGGCTGCTTCGTGCTCACCTGCCATCCCTTCGTGAGTGGCCGTGCCTCACGCATCGCGCTCCTCGAGGAGCTGGTCGCCTACATGCGGCGCTTCCGGGGCGTGTGGTTCACCACCTGCGAGGAGGTGGCGCGGTGGCACGCGGAGGGCAAAACGGCAGCGACCGCGCGGGGCGGGAGGGCCCCGCGACGGCTGGCCGCGACGAAGAAGAGGCGGCGCTAACGACCGAGCCAGCGCGCGAGGAGGGTGGCGAGGTTGCGCATAGCGAGGGGGAGGTGCTGCGCGAAGTGCGAGGAGGCCTCCACGTTGGCCTGATCCGTCACCGCACGCAGCTCGAGGTACGGTGTGGCGCTGAACCCGCAGGCTCTCGCTCCGCCCGCTCCTTCCCAGGCGACGGCCAGCGCCCCCGTGGCATCGCGGAGGGCCTGCGCGCGATCGACGGAGACGATGTCCTCGTCGCCGCTGGCCACGTCGCCGAAGTGCACGGCGAAGCCCGCGTCACGGGTGTCGACGGCACGCAGGCTCAGGATGGCGGCGGCATCGCCCTCGAAGGCAGGGGCGGGGCGAGGAGAGAAGCGGCGCTGGAAGTCGTGCTCGATCGTCCGTGTCCCCACCACGACGTCGCCCACCACGATGCCCTCGACGAGGGCGCCCGCGACGCCCGCGCAGACCACGAGATCCACGTGCCTCGCGTGATCTAGCAGGTGACGCGTGTGGAGGGCGAACTGGGCCTTCCCATGACCGCCCCGCGCGATGAGAGCGCCGATCTCGGGCAGGGAGACCACATCGAGTCGTCCCGCCGCCGTGCGCTCCAACCGGAGACCGCTCGCCCGCAGGGCGTCGGAGAGCTGGTCGATCTCCGCCTGGAGGGGCAGCACGATCAACGTCGGCATGAGCTCAGGAGGACCCCGCGCTGCTACTGGATGACCTCGTCGGCGGCGGAGAGGAGCAAGGCGGTGAGGCACGTACGGATCAGAGACGACCGTTTCATTACAGGACGCACTGGCCGTCGCGGGCCACCACGCGCCCTCCGCTCACCACCCAGGCCCGGGACGGCCGCGCCACCACGATCTCGGCAAGCGTCTCGCCGGGAACCACCACGAAACTCGCGCGGCAGCCGGCGTCGAGGCCGTACCCTTCGAGGCCGAGGACGGCCGCGCCGCCGTGGGTGACGGTATCGAGCGTGAGGTGCAGCAGCTCGTCCGTGCGGAAGCCGTTCCGCCAGGCGAGGATCATGGCGCGCTCCAGCATGTCGGCGTTGCCGAACGGTGTCCACGCGTCGCGGATGGCGTCGGAGCCGGAGAACACCGCGACCCCTGCCGCGCGCAAGCGCGCGAGAGGGGGGACCGCGCGATCGCCCGGGCCGTGCGTCATGACGGCGATCTGCTGTTCTACGAGCATGTCGAGGAGCTGCCCCAGCTCGACCTCGTCGACCATACCGAGGCAGAACACGTGGCTGATCGACACCTTGCCCGCGAGGCCGAGAGCGCGCGTGCGCTCGACGATCAAGCGGACCTGGAGCGCGCCGAGGGCACCCGGGTCGTGGAGATGGATGTCCACCCCGACGCCGTGGCGGGCAGCGATCCCGAAAACGACGTCGAGGTGACCCTTGGGATCGCCGTCCAGCCCCGCGGGGTCGATGCCGCCGATCAGATCGGCGCCGTTCTTCACCGCGCGGTCGAGGAGTTCGGCGGTGCCGGGTCGGTTGACAATGCCGCTCTGCGGGAAGGCCACGATCTGGATGGAGACGACGTCCCGAAGTCGCTCGCGCACGGCGAGCACGCCCTCGAAGTTGCCCAGGCCGATCTCCGTGTCGATGTCGGTGTGGTTCCGGATGAAGAGCGTGCCGCGGCCGATCGCCTGGCGCGCCAGCCGCTCGACCTGCACGTCGACGGCGAGCCGGAGCTCGCGGCGGAGGCGCCGCTCGTTCTCGATGCGTTCGAGCACGGTGGGCCCGGCTTCGTGCGGTCGCCACGGCAAGCCCCAGTAGGTCTTGTCGAGATGGATGTGCCCGTCGACGAAGCCGGGCAGAAGAATCCCGCCCCGCCCGTCGATCATGAGGACACCCGGGGGCACCTCGAGGCCCGGGGCGAGTCGCTCGATGATGCCGCCGCGCGCGAGGACGTCCACGAGGGGACCCGCCATCGGCCGTACGTTCCGGAGAAGGAGATCACCGAGCATGACCGGACCTTGAAGGCTCGCCACTGTCAAGTCAAGCGTGAGATCCCAGGGGCGCTCTCGGTTGTGTTACGTTCGGTGCCTCTCGGGTCGGGACGGCGGCGCGGTGCACGCAGCTCTTCTTCCAGAGGACAGGACGCGCATGACCATCAAGGGCAAGGCGTACATCGCGGGTATCTTCGAGCATCCCACGCGCAAGGCCGACGACAAGTCGCTCGCCCAGCTCCACGCAGAATCGGCGAAAGGCGCCCTCGCGGACGCGGGCCTCACCCGCCAGGATGTGGACGGCTACTTCTGCGCGGGCGATGCGCCGGGGCTGGGCGGGCTCTCCATGGCCGACTACATGGGCCTCAAGCTGCGCCACATCGACACCACGGAGACGGGCGGGTCGTCCTACGTGATCCACGTCGCGCACGCCGCGGAGGCCATCGCGGCCGGCAAGTGCGACGTGGCGCTGATCACCCTGGCCGGGAGGCCGCGCGCCGAGGGGATGGCCACGGGCACGGCTCCGCGCAACTACGGTACCGCTCCCGACGTGGCCTTCGAGTTTCCTTTCGCCCCCACCGTGGTGAACCAGTACGGCATGGCCGCCATGCGGCACATGCACCAGTATGGGACGACCAGCGCTCAGCTCGCGTGGATCAAGGTCGCCGCCTCCCATCACGCCCAGCACAATCCGCACGCGCTGCTCCGCGAGGTGGTCACGGTGGACGACGTGGTCAACTCGCCCATGATCTCCGATCCGCTCCACCGGCTCGACTGCTGCGTCATCACGGACGGCGGCGGTGCCATCGTGGTGGTGAAGCCGGAGATCGCCCGCCGCCTCAAGCGGCCGCGCGTGAAGGTGCTGGGGGCGGGCGAGGCGGTGAAGCACCAAATGGGCGGCCAGGTGGACCTGACCTACACGGGCGCGGTGTGGTCGGGGCCGGCCGCCTTCGCGGAGGCGGGCGTGACCCCGGCAGACATCCAGTACGTGTCGATCTACGACAGCTTCACCATCACCGTGCTCATCACGCTGGAGGATCTCGGCTTCTGCCCCAAAGGGCAAGGGGGCAAGTTCGTGGCCGACGGCAATCTCATCTCAGGCACGGGTCGGCTGCCCTTCAACACGGACGGCGGCGGCCTCTGCAACAACCACCCCGCGAACCGTGGCGGCCTGACCAAGGTGGTGGAGGCGGTGCGCCAGCTCCGGGGCGAGGCGCATCCCAAGGTGCAGGTGAAAGACTGCCACCTCGCCCTCGCGCACGGCACCGGCGGGTCGCTCGGCACCCGGCATGGCAGCGCCACCCTGATCATGGAGAGGGACTAGTCATGGCGACCCAGGAACGGAAGATCCCCGCGCCGGAGCCGAGCCCCGAGACGCGGCCATTCTGGGAGGCGGCGACGGCGGGCCGCTTGCTCATCGGCACGTGTAAGGCGTGCGTCAAGCCGCACTACTATCCGCGGGCCCTCTGCCCCTTCTGCGGCAGCGACGCCACTGAGTGGGTGGCGGCCTCCGGACGGGGCGCCGTTTACTCCTACAGCGTGATGCGGCGGCTGCCCGTGCCCTACGCCCTCGCCTACGTCACGCTCGACGAGGGCGTCACCATGATGACGAACATCGTGGACTGCAATCTCGACACCATCCGCGTTGGCCAGCGCGTGCGGCTGATCTTCAAGCCCACCGAGGGTGGGCCGCCCGTGCCGATGTTCACCCCCGAAACGAGCTAGCCATCGCTTCGGCGGGACTTTGCGGGCCGCGGCGAATGATCCCGCCGCGGCCCGGTCTGCGTTCCCTTACAACTACAACGTTCGCCGGGTCGGATCCACCGTGGTGGTGGTCGTCTGCTTCCGCGACATGGCGACGATGGCCAGGATCACGATGACGAGGAGTACCGCGCCCACGATGGTCGCCGCCGTGGGATCCATGCCCAGCACCTTCGTCCGCTCCACGTCGACCACGCGCTCAGTCGTCCGCGACTCGCTTCTCACGTCGGTCGATGAGTTCGACTGATTGGAGCCCGGATTGGCGCTCGGAGAAGCCTGCGAGGGAGCCGGGGACGGTGCCGGCTGCGCAGGCTGATTGGACTGGTCCGTCTTCGTCGACGGCGCCGAGGACGGCGCGCTCGAATCCTTCGTGGTGTCCGTGGCCCCCGACTGCGCGCCCGCCAG
>DATGCY010000486.1:0-4002 GCA_035311385.1 Candidatus Methylomirabilota bacterium | reverse complement strand
TTCGCGTATCTCTTCAGGATGAAGTTCATCCGGCGTTGGGGTCTCATGTACAGCACCTATCCGGAGAACGTCCAGGAGCACAGCCTGCGCGTGGCCCAGATCGCCCACGCCCTCGCCGAGATCCGCAACCGCCTCTACGGGGGCCAGGTCAATGCGGAGCGCGCGGCCGTGCTCGCCCTCTATCACGACGCGAGCGAGGTCCTCACAGGGGATCTGCCCACGCCCGTCAAGTACTTCAACCCCGACATCGCCGTCGCCTATCGCGCCATCGAGAAGATGGCGAGAGAGAAGCTGGTGAGCATGGTCCCTTCTCCCCTGAGGGAGGCGTACCGGCCCTACTTCGAGAGCCAGGAGTCAGACGAGCCGCTCCGGGTACTCGTCCACGCCGCCGACAAGATCTGCGGCTACCTCAAGTCCCTCGAGGAGATCTCCACGGGCAACGCGGAGTTCGTTCAGGCCGAGAAGGCCCTGCGGGCGGCCATCGAGGAGATGGCGCTCCCCGAAGTCCACTACTTCATGGACACCTTCGTGGCGAGCTTTCGCCTGACCCTCGACGAGCTCAAGTAAGACGCGCCTCAGGTCTGCCCGAAGCCCGCCGGCTTGACTTGCCCTGACGATTACCCTAGAACCGCACCAGGAGGATCGACCCATGGCCTATTCGAAGCATTCCAAGTCGACGGCGGTGCGCGCGAAACTCAACCATCCGGTGATCGATGGCGACGGCCACTGGCTCGAGCCCATTCCGATCTTCCTTGAGTACCTCCGTGAGGTGGGTGGCCCCTCCATCGTGGACAAGTTCGTGAGCAAGGCCAAGGACACGAGCTGGTACGAGATGGGGCCCGCCGAGCGCATGGACCGTCGGCCGCACCGGCCCACGTGGTGGGGCGAGCCGGCCAACTCGCTGGACCGGGCCACGGCCATGGTGCCTCGGCTCTTCTACGAGCGTCTGGACGACTTCGGAATCGACTTTGCCCTCGTCTACACCTCCCTCGGGCTCTTCTACGTCTCGAATCCCGACGAGGAACTGCGCCGTGCGGTGGCACGCGCGGTGAACCGGATGAACGCGGAGATGTTCCGTCCCTTCGCGGACCGTATGACACCCGCCGCCGTGGTGCCCGTGCACACGCCGCAGGAGGCGATCGAAGAGGCGACCTACGCGGTGCGCGAGCTCGGCCTCAAGGTCGTCATGATCGCCAACCACGTGCGGCGCTCCGTGCCCGCCGCCGCGCGGGAGGTGAAGGACCCCGTCGCCCACGCGCGCCAGCACATCGACTCCCTCGGCCTCGAGAGCCCCTACGACTACGATCCCTTCTGGGCGACGTGCGCGGAGCTCAAGGTGGCGGTGACCGCGCACTCCGGCAGCATGGGCTGGAACGGCCGTGAGTCCATCAACAGCTTCACCTACAACCACATCGGTCACTTCGCCAATGCGAGCCACGCCTTCGCCAAGGCCCTCATCCTGGGCGGCGTCACCTATCGCTTCCCGCAGCTGCGCTTCGCCTTCCTCGAGGGCGGGGTGGGCTGGGCGTGCAACCTGCTCACCGACCTCATCGGGCACTGGGAGCGTCGCCGCAAGGACGCCATGGAGAGTCAGGTGCGGCCGACCAACCTCGATCTGCAGATGCTGAAGGACCTCTTCGCGCGCTACGGCGGCCGCGCGTACGAAGAGAAGATGGACGAGCTGCTCGGCTGCTTGAGCCTGGTCGAGCCATTCAAGACGGTGGACGAGATGACGGAGCGCGCCTATCGCGAGGAAGTCGACGACTTCAAGGCCGTGCGCGCCGCCTCCGCCGAGGAGCTGCGCCGTCACTTCGCCGAGCACTTCTACTTCGGCTGCGAGGCCGACGATGTGATGACGGCGTGGGCCTTCGACCGGCACGGCAACCACCGGCTGCGCCCCATCTTCAGCTCGGACGTGGGGCACTTCGACGTGGTCGACATGACCGAGGTGCTCGAGGAGGCGTACGAGATGGTGGAGCACGGTCTCATCACGGAGGTCGATTTGCGCGAGTTCGTGTTCGGCAATCCCGTCCGCCTCCACACCGCCATGAACCCCGATTTCTTCAAGGGCACGGTGGTGGAGTCAGCCGTCGCCAAGGAGTTGGCGGGCTAGCGACACATCAGATCACCCTCACCCGGCCCTCTCCCTCACAGAGGGAGAGGGAGCGCCAATCTCCTCGCCCCCGGCGGGAGAGAGGGTCGCAGTTCGAGCCGAGCCGCTCGCCTCGAGCGGGGAGGCGAGGGCTGAGTGAATCAGTGGGCGGGCTCCAATCGCCCCACCTGGGAGACTCACCATGGAATTCCGCACGCTCACCTACGAGAAGCTGGGTACTGTCCTCCGCATCACCGCCAACCGTCCCGAGGTGCTCAACGCGCAGAGCCGAGTGATGATCGTGGAGCTGGACTCGGCCTTCCGCGCCGCCGTCGAGGATGCGGAGACGCGCGTGATCATCGTGGCGGGAGCGGGGCAGCACTTCTCCGCCGGCCACGATCTGGGCAGCCGCGAGGAGCTGGAAGACCAGAAGACGCATCCCGTTGGCCCCGGCATCGCTGAGAATCTCAGGCGCCTCTCCGAGCTTTACCTGGAGACGTGCCTGCGCTGGCGGGACGTGCCGAAGCCGACCATCGCCCAGGTCCAAGGCTACTGCATCATGGGCGGACTCATGCTCGCCTCCTGCTGCGACCTGATCATCGCCTCCGACGACGCACTCTTCGCCGATCGCGCCGTGCGCTGGGGCGGCGCGCACGTGCAGTACTTCACCATGCCGTGGGATCTGGGGCCGCGGAAGGCCAAGGAATATCTCTTCACGGGCGACTACATCGATGCGGCGACAGCGCGGGACCTCGGCCTCGTCAATCGCGTGGTCCCGCGTGGGGCGCTGGCCGAGGCGACGCTGGAGCTGGCCCAGCGCATCGCGCTGCAGGATCCCTACGCGCTCAAGCTCGCCAAGGCCTCGGTGAACGAGACCATGGACATCCAGGGCCACCGCCGCGCCGTGGAGGCGGCCTTCAAGAACTACATGCTGACCATTCCGCATCGCCAGGCCCTGGGGACGTACGGCGCGGCGGCGCGAGCCAAGGGCGTGAAGGAGCGCATCGCCACCCGCGATCAGAAATTCGGCGACGTCGGCGAGCATTCCCAGCCGCGTTCATAACCGAGGAGACGACATGGGCACACTCGAGGGCAGGGTAGCGCTGGTCACGGGAGCGGGCAGATTGCGCGGCATCGGCCGGGCCACTGCGCTCGCCCTGGCGGAGCAGGGGGCGGACGTGGTGGTGACGGGCACGGGACGCGATCCGTCGAGCTTTCCCGACGACGAGAAGAAGGCGAACTGGCGCGACGTGGAGAGCACGGCCGAGCAGATCCGCGCCCACGGCCGCCGCACCCTCACGTGGACGGGCGACGTGAGCCAGGCCGAGGCGGTGGGCGATCTGGTGGACCGGACCATGAAAACCTTCGGTCGCCTCGACATCCTCGTGAACAACGCGGCCTATCCGCGCGGCAACGACCGTGTGCCCTTTCCCGAGCTCGACGAGAAGATCTGGCGCCGCGTGCTCGACATCAAGCTCACGGGCGCGTTTCTCCTCTGCAAGCGCATCGTGCCCATCATGGTGAAACGGCAATGGGGACGCGTGATCAATCTCTCGTCGATCGCGGGCAAGCGCGGCAGCCCCAACACCGCCGCCTACAACGTGGCGAACTTCGGCATCCAGGGCCTGACGCAATCGCTGGCCATGGAAGTGGCGCGTCACGGCGTCACCGTCAACGCCGTCTGCCCGGGCACCATCGACACCGCGCGCATGGACGTGCTCGGCCGCGGCGACGGCTGGCAGAAGCAACTCGACCGCATCCCCATGGGCCGCGCCGCCTCCGACGAGGAAGTGGCCGGCCTCATCGCCTTCCTCTGCTCGCCCGCGGCGGCCTTCATGACCGGCCAGTCCATCAACATCGACGGCGGCATGGTGATGTGGTGAGGGGAGACTCTCAGACGAGATGCAAGA
>DATGCY010000485.1:0-3543 GCA_035311385.1 Candidatus Methylomirabilota bacterium | reverse complement strand
ATCATGGACGGCAACGGCCGCTGGGCGACCTCGCGGGGCTTGCCTCGGGCCGCCGGCCATGCTGAGGGAGTGAAGGCCGTCCGCAACAGCGTGCGGGCCGCTGGCGAGATCGGCATCGAGTACCTCACGCTCTACGCCTTCTCCTCGGAGAACTGGAAGCGGCCGCGCCACGAGGTCTCCACGCTCATGAGTCTGCTCGAGCGCTCGATCGACCGCGAGCTGCCCGAGCTGATGCAGCGCAACGTGCGCTTTCGCGTGATCGGCCGACCCCACGGCGTGCCCGCGGAGGTCCAGCGCCGCATCGATCATGTGGTGCAGAGCACCGCCGGCAATACCGGGCTGACCTTGCTCATGGCGTTCAACTACGGAGCGCGCGACGAGATCGTCGATGCCATGCGGCGCCTCGCCCGCGACGTGCAGGACGGCCGGGTGAGCCCGGAGGAGATCGACGAGGTGCGGGTGGGCCGTGCCCTGTACACGGACGGCGTGCCCGATCCCGACCTCCTCATCCGCACGAGCGGGGAGATGCGCGTGTCGAACTTCCTTCTGTGGCAGATCGCCTACACCGAGCTGTGGGTGACGCCCACGCGCTGGCCCGACTTCGAGGCGCGCGATCTGTTCCTCGCCGTCGCGGACTTCCAGCAGCGGAATCGGCGCTTCGGGCGGGTGTGATGTCGGAAGCCCGCGGCGTGCCGATGCCGGCGCCGATGGAAGCGGACCGCGGATCCCGTATGGCTGAGCTGGCTCGCCGCGTGGTCAGCATTGCCGTGCTTCTCCCCCTCTTCGTCTGGGTTCTCGTAGCCGGGCCGCCCTGGCTCTTCACGGTCTTGGTGGTTGCCGTGGGCCTCCTCGCGAACTGGGAGTTCTCCCGCATGTTTGCCCACGCCGGGGTGCCCGTGCTCCGCGACGCCGGACTTGTCTGGGGCGGACTCGTTACCCTCGCCTTCGTGCGTCCCGAGCGCGCGGGCGCGGCCTTCGCCCTCGTGGTGGTGGGTCTCCTCGTGGCCAGCCTCGACAGCCGCGCAGCGGGACCCACGCGCTGGCAGCGAGTGGCCGTGACTCTCCTCGGCGTCTGCTACGTCAACTGGCTCCTCGGCCACGTGCTTTGGCTACGCGCAATCCCAGACGGCCTCCATTGGGTTCTTCTCCTCGTGTGGATCACCTGGGTTGGGGAGACGGCGGCGTACGTAGTGGGCACGCTCCTCGGTCGCCACAAGCTCGCGCCGGTGATCAGCCCCGGCAAGACCGTCGAAGGCGCGCTGGCCCAGTTCGTCGCCTCGGTGCTCGCCGCGCTGACGGCGGGCGACTGGCTGTTTCCCGGTCTCCAGCTTCGCGACGCGCTCGTCGTCGGTGTGCTCCTCGGCGTGTTGGGGCAGGTGGGGGACCTTGTGGAGTCTGCCCTGAAGCGGAGCGTGGGCACCAAGGACACGGGACAGGTGATTCCCGGGCACGGAGGCATCCTCGATCGCATCGACGGCCTGCTCTTCAACGCGCCCGCGCTCTTCTACTATGTCACCCACGGGCGGGCGCTTTAAGCATGAAGCGTGTGACTGTTCTCGGCGCTACCGGCTCCGTTGGTCGCCGCGCCCTCGAGCTCGTGGGTCGCTTTCCCGAGCAATTTCGCATCGAGGGCCTCGCCGCCAAGGGCTCGAACCCCGAAATGGTGGCGGAACTCTGCCGGGCCCACCGGCCCCGCGCGGTGGCGGTTTCCGACGAGGGCGCGGTGGACGCTCTCGCCCGCGCGCTCGGTCATCCGCGCCCGGAGATCATGGGCGGTGCGCGCGGGCTCGTGACCATGGCTCGTGACCTCGATGCCGATGTGGTCCTCTCCGCCATCGTGGGTGGCGCGGGCCTCCTGCCTACCATGGCCGCCATCGAGACGGGCAAGGCAGTGGCCATCGCCAACAAAGAGCCGCTCGTGATGGCGGGCAGTCTGATGACGGCGGCCTCGCGTCGTCACAAGGCGCCGATCCTGCCCGTGGACTCTGAGCACAGCGCGATCTTCCAGTGCATGGAAGGCCAACAGCGGAGCCAGATACACCGCATCCTCCTCACCGCTTCCGGCGGGCCCTTCCGTCGCCTGTCCTGGGCCGAGATGGCCACGGTGACGGTGGCCGATGCCCTCAATCACCCGACATGGAAGATGGGGGCGAAGATCACCGTCGACTCCGCCACGCTTATGAACAAGGGGCTCGAGGTTATCGAGGCGCGCTGGCTCTTCGATCTGCCGAGCGAGCAGGTACAGGTCGTCGTGCATCCGCAGTCGGTCATTCACTCCATGGTGGAGTACGTCGATGGCTCGGTCATCGCCCAGCTCGGGGTAGCCGACATGGGGATTCCTATTCTCTACGCCCTGAACTATCCCGACCGGCTGCCCTGGCCGGGAGAGCGACTTGATCTGACCAAGACCGGCGCCCTGACCTTCGAGGAGCCGGACGCTGAGCGCTTCCCCTGCCTCGCCCTGGCCCGCCAGGCTCTGGCGGCCGCGGGGTGCGCGCCGGCCATCCTCAACGCGGCCAACGAGGTCGCGGTCGGCGCCTTCTTGGAGGGGCGCGTCCGCTACACGCAGATCGCCGAGCTGATCGCGGAGGCGCTCGAGCGTATGCCGGTCCGCGCCCTGGACAGCATCGAGACCTGCGTGAGCGTGGACGCGGAGACGCGCCGCTTCGTGCAGGGACGGCTGCCCGCGGGGAAGGATTCCTGATGATCACCATCATCGCATTCGTGGCCGTCCTGGGAATCCTGATCCTCATCCACGAGTGGGGCCACTTCATTGTCGCCCGGCTGTCCGGCGTGGGCGTCGAGCGCTTCTCCATCGGTTTCGGGCCAGTGATCTGGCGCTACAAGGGCAAGGAGACGGAGTACTGCATCTCGGCCATCCCGATGGGCGGCTACGTGAAGATGATGGGCGACGACGAGAACCCGATCGAAGGGGGGCGCACCGGCGTCGTCGACCCCGCGCGCTCCTTCAATCTCAAGCCGATCTGGGCACGTTTCCTCATCGTATTCGCGGGGCCGGGGATGAACTTCGTCCTCGCCATCGTGCTGGCGAGCCTCGCCTTCATGATCTGGGGCCGGCCGGTCGTCCCCGCGGTGGTGGGCCGCGTTACCGAGGGAAGCGCTGCTGCCCAGGCGGGGATCAAGCCTGGGGATCGTATCGTCGCCGTCGACGGGCACCGCCTCCAGTACTGGGACGAGGTGCAGGGGGCCGTGCAAGACAGCCGCGGCAAGAAGCTCACCCTCATCGTGGTGGGTCCGGAGGGTGAGCGCAAGCTCGAGGTAACCCCGCAGCGCGTAGCCGGGCGCGATATCTTCGGCGACGAGCAGGACTACTGGGACCTGGGCGCCCGCCAGGCCGTCTCCGACCTGGCGAAAATCGGCGAGGTGATTCCCGGCGGTCCCGCCATGGCCGCCGGCATCAAGCCGGGAGACATCGTGGTCTCGCTCCAAGGGCAGTCCATCGGCTCCTGGGACGATCTCGCCGACGCCATCAGCAAGCGGCCGGGCCAGCCCACGGAGCTCGGCATCAAGCGCGGCGAGGGC
>DATGCY010000484.1:0-7866 GCA_035311385.1 Candidatus Methylomirabilota bacterium | reverse complement strand
GAACTGGGGATCGCGCTCCGAGCAATCGGCGAGCTTGGCGGAGAGCCCCTCGTCGTCACGGCCGCCCTTGCGCGTGAGCTCGCGGGCCTTTCGCGCGGCCTCCCGCGCCTGCGCCGCGCGCACGCATTTGTCGGCGATCTTCCGCGCGGTGGTAGGGTCCTCCTCGAAGGTCTCGGTCAGGCGATCGTTGACGATCTGCTGGACCAGCCCCTTCACCTCGGAATTGCCGAGCTTGGCCTTGGTCTGGCCCTCGAACTGCGGATCCGGAATGCGCACCGAGACGACCGCGGTCAGCCCCTCGCGAACGTCGTCACCCGTGACGCCGCCCTTGAACGTCTTGAGAAAGCCCTGGGCCTGCGCGTAGGCCGAGATCTGGCCGGTGAGGGCGGCGCGGAATCCCGTCAGATGCGTGCCGCCCTCGCGCGTGTTGATGTTGTTCGCAAACGAGAACACGTTCTCCTGGTAGCCGTCGTTGTACTGCAGGGCGACCTCGACCTCGATGTTGTCCTTCTTGCCCTCGAAGAAAAGCACCTTGGGATGCACGGTCGTCTTGTTCTGGTTCAGGTGCTTGATGAACTCGATGATGCCGCCCTTGTAGAGGAAGGTGTGCGACCGCTCGTCGCGCTCGTCCTCGATGACGATCTTGAGGCCCTTGTTGAGGAAGGCCAGCTCGCGGAGCCGGTTCGAGAGCGTGTCGAAGGAGAACGTCGTCTCCTCGAAGATCTTCGCGTCCGGCTTGAAGCGGATGATGGTGCCATGCTTCGAGCTTTTTTCTCCCGCGGTGAGCGGGCCGGTGGGCACGCCGTACTCGTAGCGCTGCGTCCATACGTGACCGCCGCGGCGGATCTCCAGCTCCAGCCACTCGCTGAGCGCGTTCACCACCGAGACGCCGACACCGTGGAGCCCACCCGAGACCTTGTAGGCCGAGTGCTCGAACTTGCCGCCGGCGTGCAGCACGGTGAGGACGACCTCCGCGGCCGACTTCCCCGTCTCCTTGTGGGTATCGACGGGGATGCCCCGCCCGTTGTCCCCGACCGAGCAGGAACCATCCGAATGCAGGATGATCTTGATGTTGTCGCAGAACCCGCCCATGGCCTCGTCCACGGAGTTGTCCACAACCTCGTAGACGAGGTGATGGAGACCGTAGGTCCCCGTGTCACCGATGTACATGGCCGGCCGCTTGCGCACGGCCTCGAGACCTTCGAGGACCTTGATGTCACTCGCGGTGTAGGTCTCTGCGCTCACGCCATGACCCCGAGGCACCCGCCGGCCACCATGCCGCCCTTGACCTCCCAGCAGGTGCCACCGCTGCTCTCGGCCACTCCGGGCTCCGCCGTGGTCAGGAAGACCTGCCCCTGCTTGTGGATGTGCCGCAGCACGAGCTGCTGCACGTCGGGATCCAGCTCGGACAGCGCATCATCGAGCAGCAGAACCGGTGAGCTTCCCACCGCGCTTTCCACGGGCCCGGCCTCGGCCAGTCGGAGAGCCAGGACGAGGAGCCGTTGCTGGCCGCGCGAACCGAAGCTCCGCATGTCACGGCCATCGAGCTCGACCACAAGATCGTCCCGATGGGGACCTACGAGGGTGATCTTTCGGCGACGCTCGTCAGAGCGCCGGCTCTCGAGGGCTCCGAGAAAGGTAGCCTCGCTCACGTCGCTGGGAAGAGCGGAGCGATACTCCAGGCGTACCCGGTGGTCCGCGCCGGCCATCTCCGGGTAGAGGCGCGCCACCTCGGATTCCAGAGAGGCCACGGCCTGGCGTCGACGCGTGAGGATCTCCACGCCGATCTTTGCGAGCTGCTCGTCCCACGGCGATAGATGTTCCAGCTGACCGATCTGGAGGAGATGATTCCGCCTCCCCAACACCTGGCGGTAGCGGCTGTGCGCGGCTAGGTGAGCCGGCTGGATCTTCGCAGCGAAGCCATCGATGAAGTTCCGTCGAGCCTGAGGTCCGCCGCTGAGGATAGCCAGATCTTGCCAGCCAAATGGAATGGCGCGGGCCCAGGAGCAGGCCTCTCCCGTCACGACCCATCGCCCGTCTTCGGACAGGGTGATGCCTCGACGGAGCTCTCGCACAGCGTCCCCACGCACCACGGCACCACTGAGCACGGCTGCTCCAGAGCCCCACGAAGGCAGGTCTACCGCCTTGGCTCCTCGAAACGAACGACCAACCAGGAGCAGCCCCAGCGCCTCCAGGAGGTTGGTTTTCCCCTGGGCATTGGGGCCGCTTAGGACGTTGAGACCGCGATCAGGCTGGAAGGAAAGGGAACGATAATTACGAAAATCAGCGACAGTCATCCATTGGATGAGCACCCGATGTTCGCCCCCATGAGAACCTCAAATCCTCATAGGCATGATAACACACAGCGAACCTTCCTCCTCGAAGCTTTTGACGATTCCGGGGCTTAATCCGTCCTTCAATTCGATCACAACTTGCTCGCTGTCCTGTGCACCGAGCGCATCCAACACGTATCTCGAATTGAAGCCGATCGTGAGCTCCTCGCCGGCGTACTGCACCTCGATTTGTTCTTCCGCTTCACCGAAATCAGGGCTGTACGCGGTGAGTTTCAGGAGCCCGGGAGAGAGCGTGAACTTCACCGGCTTGGTCCGTTCCTCCGAAAGCACCGAGACGCGCCGCAAAGCCGCGGTGAGCGCGGCCCGTGAGACGACGATCTTGTGCGGATGCGCCTTGGGGACGACCTGCTCGTAGTTCGGGAACGTCCCCTCGATGAGGCGCGCCATGAGGAGCACGTTGGGCATCTGGAGAATGAACTGGTTGTCGCTGATGGCGACCTGCACGTCCTCGCCCGAACCCACGATGCGAGCGATCTCCTGGACCGCCTTGCGCGGGACGATTCCCGACACCGCGGCCGTGTCACCCGCCAGAGGCCGACTCACCAGGGCGAGGCGATGGCCATCCGTGGCCACCAGCCTCATCTCCCGATCGTGCACCACGAACAGGATGCCGTTGAGGGCATAGCGGCTCTCGTCGTGGGAGACGGCGAAGATTGTCTGCGTCAGCATGTCCCGGAGGACCTTCCCGTCCAGGGTGATCCATGCCGAGGCGGCTCCCGTGGCGACGGCGGGAAAGTCCGAGGCGCTCAATCCCACGAGCTTGTAGGAGGCACCCCCGCAACGCATGGCGACCCACGAGTTCTCCTGCACCTTGAGGGACAGTCCCGCCGCCGGGAGCTCTTTGACGATCTCGAGGAGCTTGCGGGCGGACAGGGTGACGGAGCCGCCCGTGGCAACCTTGGCGGGGACGGACACGCGCGCGCCCACCTCCAGGTCCGTGGCGGTCAGGCGTAGCGTGTCCTTGTCGGTCTCCAGCAACACGTTGGCCAGGATGGGAAGCGTCTGCCGAGGCTCGACGACGTTGTGAACCATCTGGAGACCCTTGAGGAAGGCATCCCGGTCCACATGGACTTCCATATCACTCTCCGTTGTTTGAAAAAGAAGAGGAGAGAAGCGTCGTCGTAGTGTACGTCGGAGCGGTGGACGATGTGGACGATACGCAAGCAATCGGGAAGACGAGCGTGGAGAGTCTCCGGCGTTCGTGGACAAGCTGCGGGAAAGCCTGGGGATGGCGGTGGATCACAGCGTTATCCCCTGGGTCAGCGTGTCGATAGTCTGCTTGAGCTTCGTGTCCTCCTGGATCATCGACTGAAGCTTGGTGACTGCGTGGAGCACGGTGGTGTGGTCCTTGCCGCCGAAGGAGCGGCCGATATCGCTCAGGGAAGCGTGGGTGAGCTGACGTGAGAGGTACATGGCGACCTGGCGGGGGAAGGCCACTGACTTGGTCCGATTCTTGGCGCGCATGTCGGAGAGCTTGATGCCGAAGAACTCTGCCGCTTTGCGCTGAATGTGCTCGATGGTGATGATCCGCTCTTCCTCGCCCCATAGATCGGCGAGCACGTCCTGGGCGAGCTCGATACTCATCTCGCGTCCGGACAGGGAGCAGTAGGCGATCATGCGGGTGAGGGAGCCCTCGATCTCACGGATGTTGGCCTTGATCCGGCTGGCGATGAGATAGGCCACGTCGTCGGGAAGGAGGACGCGTTCGATCTCCGCCTTCTTCTTGAGGATGGCCACGCGGGTCTCGAAGTCCGGGGGCTGGATGTCGGCGATGAGGCCCCACTCGAAACGGGAGCGCAGTCGTTCCTCGAGATCGGGGATCTCCTTGGGAGCGGCGTCGGACGAGACCACGATCTGCTTTCGTGCGTCGTAGAGATCGTTGAAGGTGTGGAAAAACTCCTCCTGGGTCCGCTCCTTCCCCGAGATGAACTGGATGTCGTCGATGAGGAGGAGGTCGATCGTCCGGTACTTGGCGCGGAATTCCGACGTGCGGTCGTAGCGGATGGCGTTGATCAGATCGTTGGTGAATCGCTCCGACGAGAGATAGAGCAGGCGGAGCTGCGGATAGAGACGGCCGATCTGATGCCCCACTGCGTGCAGCAGGTGAGTCTTCCCGAGGCCGACTCCGCCGTAGATGAAGAGTGGATTGTAGGCGCGTGATGGTAGCTCGGCCACGGCCTGGCAGGCGGCCTGGGCGAACTGATTCGAGTTGCCGACGACGAAGGACTCGAAGGTGTAGCGGACGGAGAGCCCCGAGGCGGTGACAGGCGGCTCCGCTTCGGGAGTGGTCGGGATGGGCATCCCGGCTTCGCGGTCTACGTCGAGCGAAATGCGTGGGTTGCCCCCGAGCACATCGCGCGCCGCCGCCTGAAGGGACTCGGTGTGGTGTTGATGGAGCCAGTCCCTCGTGTACGGATTCGGGGCGGTGATCTTGATGTGATCACCTTCGACGGCGGTAAGGCGACAGGGACGAAGCCAGGAGTCGAGCGCGGCGGGCGGAACCCGGGTACCCAGGGCGACCAACATACGACTCCACAGAGAATCAAGCATTGCTAAGGTCGCTCCATTGCAGGGGTGAGACTAGTTACACACAGAGTTATCCACACGTGTGGATAACCCTTAAGGCTCTTTTGGGCGGGTTGTGTGGCGAGCGAAGCGAGCGGTGCCGACAGCCGGTGTTCCATCAAGCTCCGACGATTCGCAGCGGCGATCTCGTCTATTGCCAGCGCATCCACGGCGACTCTTCGGCCAGTTCCGAAGACCGCACGGGAAGCGTGAGGACGGCACCGTACCACAACGTGAAACGCGCTCGCAAGAGGGTTGTGCGTCTTGACTTGAGAAAATGCGGTCAGTACACTACGCAGGTTGGACGATCGACGGAAGGAGTTTCCTGATGAGGCGGACGTACCAGCCAAACACACGCCGACGGAAGAAGACACACGGCTTCCGGGAGCGGATGAAGACCCAAGGTGGACGGAAGGTCCTCAAGCGGCGCCGCGCGAAGGGACGCAAGCGGCTCACCGTCTAAGCTCGCAGAGGTGAGCCGGGCGGTCGCAGCATTCGGTTTCCCCCGCACCGACCGCCTTAGGCAGGCCAACGACATCCAGGTGGTATTCCAGGCAGGGCGACGAGAGGAGCGGCGCGCCTTCGTTCTTCTCTGGGTGCCTCGTCCAGGCTCCGGGCGCGCGGGGTTCGCCGTGAGCCGACAGATCCGAGGTGCCGTAAGACGTAATCGAGCGCGTCGGCGGCTGCGTGAAGCCTATCGAACGCTGGGGTCGGCGCGGGCGAGCAGGGTCGATGCGGTCTTCGTGGCCCGCGCATGGGCGCTGCAGGCGTCGATTGCGGAGTTGCAGTCGGACATGCGCCAAGCGCTCGAGCGAGCGCACCGGAGTTCGGGCGCGTGAGTAGGGGTGCTCGACTCGCGAGCGGGCTGATTCGCGGCTATCAGATCCTGCTTCGGCCGGTGCTACCCGCGGTCTGTCGATTCGAGCCGAGTTGCTCTGAGTATGCTCGGGAAGCGCTGGTCCGCCATGGCTTGCTCCGCGGCGGCTGGCTCACGTTACGCCGGATAGGGCGCTGCCACCCATTCAGCCCGGGCGGGTACGATCCGCCGCCCGCATCGTCACGTGGGAGCGAGGGGCGTCAACCTTGATCGAGCTGCGGCTCTGATGGAAAAGCGAGCGATTATCGCGGCCCTCCTGATGGCGGGCCTGCTCATCCTGTATCAGACGCTCTTTATTCACCAGCCGGAAGCCCCTTCCGCCCCCCCCAAGGCCGAGGTGCCCGGCATGGGGAAAGGCGCAGCACCGTCGCTGCCGGCTCCTCCTGCGCCCTCGACTGCAGCCGCTGCACCGGTACCGGTTCTTCCTCCCACGGTGCCACTCAAGACGGCGCCCATCCTTGGGCCGCTGTTCAAGGCTCAGGTGACGAGCCGCGGTGGCGACTTGGCGGCGTGGGAGCTGGAGTTTCGGGGCGCCAAGCCGATGATCGTCCCGGAGCTGCTCGGGCCACTTGGAGTCACCGTGGAGCGGGCAGGACAGCCTCCGCGTGTCGTGGATTTCATGATTACGCCGGAGTCGCTCGACCTCATGGGAGGACCGGGCCGCGGCGAGATGACGCTGGTCGGGGAGGACGGGTTCGGCCTTCGGATCACGCAGATTCTCAGTTTTCGTGCCGACGACTACAGTCTGGACCGCCGGATCCGCGTGGAGAACCGGGGGCGTACCGCGCAGGAAGCCACGATCGTGATCTTGTGGACCGCGCCTGTCACTTGGCCCAAGGACGTTCACGAGCGGTTCCAGGGCCAGCATCCGACACGGGTCGTGCGGTTGGTCAATGGCAGCGTGCGGCATGAGGAGCTCGGTAAGATTACCGATTTCGTCGGCGACGGAAAGTGGATCGGTTTCGAGAGCGAGTGGTATTTGAGTGCCCTTGTCGCGCAATCACCCGGCTTCCGCTTGGCCGAGGGCAAGACCGGCACCGCCGCGCATGCTGGTCTGCGCGCTACTTTGCCCGTGCTCGAGGCTGGGCAAATCTGGGACGGACGCGTTCTCGGATATGTCGGTCCCAAGGAGTACGATCGGCTCAAGGCGTACGGGGTCGGGTTAGAAAAGTCTATATATTTCGGTGGGTTCCCGATACCTCAGACCTACGGCGGCCTTCCTATGGAGTGGATCGCCGTTCCAATTCTGTGGGTGCTGGGATGGTTCCATCGCTACACGCACAACTACGGCGTTGCGATCATCCTACTTACGGTGCTGACCAAGGTGCTGTTCTTCCCGCTCACCCTGAAGAGCATGCGCTCAATGAAGGCGATGCAGGCCCTTCAGCCACAGATCAATGCGCTTCGCTCCAAGTACAAGAGTGATCCGCAGCGCGTCCAGCGAGAGACGATGGAGTTATACCGGGAGCACCGAGTCAATCCGCTCGGAGGGTGTCTCCCGATGATTGTGCAGATCCCGGTGTTCTACGCGCTGTACGTAGCCCTCTCCGTGTCGGTGGAGATGCAGAACGCACCATTCATCTGCTTTGGTCAGCTCTTCGGCATGCACCTCTGGATTTGCGACCTCGCCGCGGCAGATCCGACGTACATCTTGCCGATTCTCATGGGCGTCTCCATGTTCGTCCAGCAGAAGATGACGCCGACGATGGGCGACCCGCGCCAGGCGAAGATGATGCTATTGATGCCCGTGGTCTTCACGTTCATGTTCTTGAACCTGCCGTCCGGGCTTGTCCTCTACTGGACCGTGTCGAACGTCCTCCAGATCGCCCAGCAGATGTATATGGAGCGCAGCGCCGCGCCCGCAAAACCGCTGGCTCGGGCGGCCAAGAAGACGTGAGGCGGCTCGTTGGCGCGCTCGCGCCCGCGTAACCTCGGAACACGCACCCCGGACGACTCGCTCGAAGACTTCTTCGCGCGCCTCCCTGCCCTTCTCGGTCGCACGGCATCGCCCGCCGAACGGGCGGCCTTCGAGCGCTACGCCGACTTACTACTCTTCTGGAACCGGGCGCA
>DATGCY010000483.1:0-4825 GCA_035311385.1 Candidatus Methylomirabilota bacterium | reverse complement strand
CTGATTCTTCTACAGGGCGATCACGCCTGAGGCTTATTCTTGCCCATCTCCTCCTCGGACGTCCCTTCAGGCTTGGCCGCCGCCTCTGCCGCTCGCGGCGCCTCGTCCTGCCCGCCGGTGGCCAGGCCCTTTTTGAATTCGGTCATGGCCTGACCGAGCGAGCGTGAAAGTTCGGGAAGCTTCTTGGCGCCGAAGAAGAACACGCCAAGCGCCAGCGCGATCCAGATGTCTTGTGGTCCAAGCATCGCATTCCTCCTAGGAGACTGGCTCGAGCATCCGCCGTCCCGTCACCCCGCCTCGGGCGAGGCACTAGAGGCAAGTGCAGCGACAATCGTCAAGCCAACGAGCGGAAGAATCACGGGAAGCCACGTCCCCATGCACACTCTATCCTGCCGAGGCGTGGGGGACAAGTGATCGCAACGCACGGGCTCCGAGCGAACGCCGTGCCGGCAGTACGGCCCGCGGCGGGCTGGTTCCGGGCGCGGTCGCGCTCATCTGTGATAGATTCGGCCGCGAGTGAGCCTGCCACTACCGTCGGTGGCAGTGAGGCGCCTGGAGGAGGTCTTCATGGCGGCTCCGCCGCCCACCATCGGCCTCATCGCCAACCCGGTGTCGGCCCGCGATATTCGCCGGATCGTCGCGAACGCGAACAATCTCCAGACCGCCGATCGCGTCAACATCGTCCTGCGCATGCTCGCCGCGGCAGGAAGCTGCGGGGTAGGGCGGGTGCTCATGATGCCGGATACGGGCGGGATCAGCGCCATGCTCTCGCGCAGCCTCGGGCACGAACGAGTGATGAATCATGACTTCCCCGAGGTGGAGTTCCTCGAAATGCCCGTGCACTCGACGGTCGAGGATACGTTCGGGGCGGCACGACGGATGCGCGCGGCCGGCGTCGCCGCCATCGTCGTGCTAGGCGGCGACGGCACTCACCGCGCGGTGGCCCGGGAGTGCGGTGACGTGCCCATCGCCGGTATCTCCACGGGCACCAACAACGCCTTTCCCGAGATGCGAGAGCCCACCATCACGGGCATGGCCGTGGGCCTTTACGCATCCGGCCGTCTCCCGGCCGACCAGGCTCTGGTGCCAAACAAGATCCTCGAGGTCCAGGTCGACCATGGAGCGCGCCGCGACATTGCACTGGTGGATGCGGTGATCTCCACCGACCGCTACGTCGGCGCGCGTGCCCTGTGGCGGACGGAGAGCCTGCGCTGGCTGTACGTGACCTACGCCGATCCCGAGGCCATCGGCATGTCCGCCATCGCCGGGCTGCTCGAGCCCGTCGGCCGGCGCGAGCCCGGTGGCTGCGCGGTCGAGCTCTGCCCAGCCTCGGACGCTCCGAAGCTGACCCTGCTCGCGCCGATTGCGCCCGGGATGGTGCGCGCCGTTGGCATCAGCGGCTGGCAGAGGATGGGGGCCGATCAGCCGTTCCGGGTCGAGCAGCAGGCCGGTGTGGTGGCCCTCGATGGGGAACGCGAGCTCACCTTCGATCCGGGCGACGTGGTGACCATCACGCTGCGCGAGGACGCCTTTCGCACGCTCGATGTATCGCGCTGCCTGCAGATCGCGGCGGCCGAGGGGCTTCTTCGCGTTCTCGCGCCGTAGAGGAGCTAGTTCACCGAAAACGAGATGACGGTACGCTTGGAGCGCGGGCTTCGCCCGCGCAATCCTGTCCGGGGGGAGCCTCGAGAGGGACCGTCGAGGCCCCTTCGAAGAAAGGAGTGAACATGGCTGACCCGTTTCCAATGAAGAGGGAAGACCTGCTGCGTGCCTATCGCACGATGCGCACCATCCGCGAATTCGAAGAGCGACTCCACGTCGACTTCGCGCGGGGCGACATTCCCGGCTTCGTGCACCTCTACGCCGGCGAGGAGGCGGCGGCCACCGGGATCATGCTGCACCTCAACGATGGTGACCGCATCGCCAGCACTCACCGGGGCCACGGCCACTGCATCGCCAAGGGCGTGGATGTGGCGGAGATGATGAAGGAGATCTACGGGAAGAAGGGCGGGGCCTGCCAGGGTAAAGGCGGCTCTATGCACATCGCCGATCTGGACCGGGGCATGATGGGGGCCAACGGCATCCTGGGCGCGGGGGCCCCGCTCGCATGCGGGGCGGCCCTAGCCGCCAAGTACCGCGGGAAGGGCGAGGTCGCCATCAGCTTCGTGGGCGACGGCGCCTCCAACCAGGGCATGTTCCTGGAGAGCTTGAACCTGGCCGCGGTGTGGAACCTGCCCGCGATCTTCGTCGTCGAGAACAACGGCTACGCGGAGTCGACCTCGCGCGACTACGCGGTCGCGGTGGACAGCTACGTGGATCGCGCGGCCGGATTCGGCCTGCCCGGGGTCACCGTGGACGGGACGGACTTCTTCGGCGTCTACGAGGCAGCCGGCGAGGTCATCCGGCGCGCGCGCGGGGGAGGCGGCCCCGCGCTGCTCGAGTGCAAGATGATCCGCTTCTTCGGCCACTTCGAGGGCGATCAGCAGACCTACCGGGGCCGCGGCGAGGTCGAGGACCTGCGCGCCAACCAGGACTGCATCAAGAAGTTCAATGCCCAGGTGGTCGGGGCCGGTGTCGTCAAGCCGGCGGAGCTCGAGGCGATCGACAGGGAGGCCAAGGAGTTGATCGAGCGCGCGGTGACCGAAGCGAAGGCGGCGCCTGCGCCGACCGCGCAGGATCTGCTCACCGACGTCTACGTCAGGTATTGAGAGGGACCACGCCATGGCGCGAAAGATCAGCATCAAGGACGCGATCCACGAGGCGCTCGATCAGGAGATGGCCCGCGATCCGAGCGTGATCGTGATGGGGGAAGACATCGTGGGCGGCGCGGGGAGTCCTGGCGAGCGCGATGCCTGGGGCGGCGTGCTCGGCGTCACCAAGGGACTGTACGC
Organism: Candidatus Methylomirabilota bacterium; assembly: GCA_035311385.1. GTDB lineage: Bacteria > Methylomirabilota > Methylomirabilia > Rokubacteriales > CSP1-6 > AR37. Next base: position 1,934 of record DATGCY010000483.1, on the reverse strand, counting down.
GAAGTATTCCGACCGCCTCCTCGACACGCCCCTCTCGGAATCGGCCTACGTGGGGGCGGCCATCGGCGCCGCCTGCTGCGGGATGCGCCCAGTGGCCGAGCTGATGTTCATCGATTTCATGGGCGTGTGCTTCGATCAGCTCTTCAACCAGGCCGCGAAGTTCAAGTACATGTTCGGAGGCAAAGCCAGGACGCCGGTGGTCATCCGAACCATGGTAGGCGCCGGCTTCCGAGCGGCGGCTCAGCACAGCCAGATGCTCACGCCGATCTTCACGCACATCCCTGGGCTCAAGGTCGTGTGCCCGTCGACGCCCTACGACGCCAAGGGCCTGCTCATTCAGTCCATCCGCGATGACGACCCGGTTATCTTCTGCGAGCACAAAGCGCTCTATGGCCTGGAGGGAGACGTCCCCGAGGCGCCCTACGCGATTCCCCTCGGCGAAGCCACGGTGGTCCGCGAGGGCCGGAGTTGCTCGATCGTCACCTACGGCATGATGGTGCATCGAGCCACCGAGGCCGCGGCCGCGCTGGCCAAGGAAGGGGTGGACTGCGAGGTGGTTGATCTGCGCTCGCTCTCTCCGCTCGATCTCGATACGGTGATCGAAAGTGTCGAGAAAACCGGTCACCTGGTGTGCGTGGACGAGGCCCATCCTCGCTGCAGCATCGCCGCGGACATCTCCGCCCAGGTCGTCCAGCGCGCGTTTCCCTCGCTGCGCGCGCAGATCGAGATGGTGACGGCGCCGCACACGCCGGTGCCCTTTTCGCCCGTCCTCGAGGATCTGTACATCCCCAGCGCCAAGCAGATCGCCGAGGCCGTGCACCGCGCCATGAGCGGCGCCCCGCGCTGATGCCGGCCATCACGCCGATCGTGATGCCCAAGTGGGGCCTCTCCATGAAGGAGGGGACCGTGAACCAATGGCTCGTCGACGAGGGAGGCGAGATCCGCGTCGGCCAGGCCATCATGGAAGTGGAGACGGACAAGATCACGGGCGAGGTGGAAGCCAGCGATGCGGGGTTGTTGCGCCGCCGGATCGCGTCGGCCGGCCAGACTCTCCCCGTCAAGGCCTTGCTGGGCGTCATGGCTCCGCCCGAGGTGTCCGATGCGGACATCGATGGCTTCGTGGCCGGCTATGTGGTGCCGGCCGAGGCGGAGGAAGAAGAAGGCGCGGTCTCGTCGGCTTACCACTTCGTCGATGTCGGCGGTATCCGGGTTCGCTATGCGCGGAGGGGCGACGGCCCTCGGAACGTGCTGCTCATCCACGGCTTCGGGGGCGATCTCGACAACTGGCTCTTCAATATCGATGCGCTGAGCCAGCAGAGCACGGTGGTGGCTCTCGACTTGCCCGGGCACGGCCAGTCCGATCGCACCCTGCCCGGCCGGACGCTCGGTGAGTTAGCGCGCTTCGTCATCCGCTTCCTCGATGCGGTGGAGATCCGTCGCGCCCATCTCGTCGGCCATTCCCTGGGCGGAGCCATCGCCGCGCAGATGGCGCTCGACCATCCCGACCGGGTGGAGTCCCTAGCCCTCATCGCTAGCGCAGGGTTGGGCGATCAGATCGACACCGGCTACACGGAGGGATTCGTCGCGGCGCAGTCGCGGCGCGAGCTGAAGCCGCTCGTGGAGCAGCTCTTCGCTCGGCCCGAGCTCGTCACGCGCCAGCTTCTGGACGATATCCTGAAGTACAAGCGTCTCGATGGGGTCAGTGAGCTGCTGAGCGAGCTCGGGGGAGGCCTCTTCGCGGGCGGCCAACAGCGCGAGCAGCCCGGCCGGCGGCTCGGAGAGACGGGAAAACGCGTGCTGGTCGTATGGGGCGCCGGGGACCGGATCATCCCGGCCACGCATGCCGCCCACACCCCGCCTTCGGCCACGAGGCAGATCATCGAGGGCGCCGGTCACATGGTGCAGATGGAGAAGGCCGGCGAGGTGAACGCCGC
>DATGCY010000482.1:0-2181 GCA_035311385.1 Candidatus Methylomirabilota bacterium | reverse complement strand
CATGGGCGCACCGTACGTGATCCTCGACACCTTCACGGGCAATGTCGAGGCCACGCGGGATCCCGAGCCGACCTGGCGGATGCTGGAGGCGGCGGCCGAGCGCCTCGTGAATCTCGATCGCCGGACCGTCCGCTGATGGGGAGCGTGCTGCTCGCCATCGGCCTGGTCCTGGCCTCCGGCGCGGAAGCGGGAGCGGAGGGAATCATGGTCACTCTCGGCACGGCCACTCCGGGCGGAGGTTTTCACGTCTACGGGGACGCCCTCGCTCAGGTCATCAACGAGGTCGATCCCGCCCTCGAGGTGCGCACCCGCAATACCAAGGGCTCGACGGAAAACGTGCCGCTCCTCGAGGCGGGCCAACTCGACCTCGCGCTGGTCCAGGGTGAGGTTGCCCACGAGGCGCTGTCCGGTGTGGGACGCGCGCCGAGCAAGCTCCTGATCTTCACCGCGATGTACACCACGCCGGGCATGTTCGTGGTGCGGGGCGATCAGCCCACGCGGAGCATCGCCGATCTCAAGGGCAAGCCCGTGGTGTGGGGGGCGCGCGGCTCGGGGCTCGTGGTGCTCGCCCACTACGTCCTGGACGGCCTCGGCCTCGACATGGAGCGCGATTTCCAGTCGAGCTATCTCGATCGCGCAGGCGACGGACCCGCCATGGTGCAGGACGGGCGCGCGGCCGCGTTGTGGGGCGGCGGCACGGGCTGGCCGGGCTTCACCACGGTGGCGCGCGGGCCGCAGGGCGCGCGCTTCATCGCGCCGAGCGCCGAGGAGCGCGCCCGCATCCAAGCCAAGCATCCTTTCCTCAAGACCATGTCGATTCCCGCCGGCAGCTATCCTGGCCAGAGTGAGCCCATCGTCTCCGTGGGCTCGTGGAGCTTCGTCCTCGTGCGACCCGACCTGCCGGAGGAGACCGTGTACCGGCTCGCCCGCGCCCTGCATCGGGGTGAGCCGATCCTTGCCGCCCGTCTGCCCCAGGGACACGAAACCACCGCGGCCAACACCGTCACCGCCGCTCCGCGCGCAGATCTCATCCATCCCGGCGCGCGGCGCTACTTCCGAGAGATCGGACTCATTCCTTAAGGAGGTTTCGCCATGATCTATGAGATCCGCACGTACGGGCTCACCGTGGGCAGCCTGGCCGAGGTCGAAAAGCGCTATGCGGAGGCATACGAGCACCGGAAGAAGTACTCCGAGCTTACCGGCTTCTTCCACACGGAGATTGGCCCGCTCAACGAGATCATTCACATCTGGGGCTACGAGAGCGGCGAGGAGCGGACGCGCATCCGGGCCGCCGCGGCCAAGGATGCCCACTGGCCGCCCAAGATCCAGGAGTTCATCACGCGTATGAGCTCGGAGATCGTGATCCCCTTCCCCTTCGCGCCCGAGCCCAAGCCCGGCACCTACGGGCCGTTCTACGAGTTCCGCCAGTACGAGGTGCGCGCGGGCACGCTCCCCGAGGTCCAGAAGCGTTGGGAAGCCAGGCTCAAGGGCCGCGTCGCTGTCTCCCCCATCACCCTCGTCGGTCACGTGGAGTTCGGCACCGCGAACCGCTTCGTGCACATCTGGCCCTATCCGAGCCTGGACGCGCGGATGGCCACACGGAAGAAGGTGGTGGCCGACGGCCTGTGGCCGCCGACGGGCGGCGCCGAGATGCTGCTGACCCAGGCAAGCAAGATCGTGATGCCGTCGGCCTTCTCGCCGATGCAGTAGGAGGGGGTCATGGCCATCGAAGTCGATCTCTTCAGCGATACCGTCACCAAGCCCACGAAGGAGATGCGTCGCTTCATGTGCGAGGCGGAGGTGGGCGATGAGCAGAAGCACGAGGATCCCAGTGTCAATCAGCTCCAGGAGATGGTCGCCGAGCTCCTGGGCAAGGACGCCGCGCTCTTCCTTCCCTCGGGCACGATGTGCAACGAGATCGCGCTGCGCGTCCACTGCCGCCCTGGCGAGGAGATGATCGCCCACCGGTCGGCGCATCCCATCCACTTCGAGACGGGCGGCCCCGCTGCGCTAGCCGGCGTCAATGTGCAGGGCCTCGACGGGCCGCGCGGGATGTACGACGCGGCTACCCTCGAGGCGGCCATCCGTCCGGAGAATCGTCACATGCCGCGGAGCCGGCTGGTGTGGGTCGAGCAGACCTCGAACCTGGGCGGCGGCTCCATCTGGCCGCTCTCCCAGATC
>DATGCY010000481.1:0-9500 GCA_035311385.1 Candidatus Methylomirabilota bacterium | reverse complement strand
ACGGTCCCGGCGGGGGCTACACCGACTACCACGACGTGCACACCAACCTCGACGAGCTCTTCCTGGTCACGCGCGTACTCGCCCTCACCGCCCTCGAGGCGGCCGCCTAGCCCGGATTGCTCCATGCGGAGCGCGAGACGGCCGGGGCCCGTCGGCGGGGGCGGGGGTGTGCTCCAGCTGCGTCACCCGCTCGCCTGACTCGCCGCCCTGCGGGCGGCGCACAGGACGAGGGGGTCCCACTCCGCCAGAGCACACCCCCACCCCCGACGCCACCCGGCCGGTCGTACGTGTGGCTCTCGTGAATAGTTCGAGCCAACGCGGCGTTGTCGATTCGAGTCCAGCCTGTTCGACTACGGAGTGAGGCCGGACATCACTCTGCGAAGGAGGCAATGCCATGAAGGTCGAAACGTATCTGTTCTTCGATGGACGCTGCGACGAGGCGCTCGAGTTCTACCGCAAGCATCTCGGCGCCGAGGTGACCATGCTCATGCGCTTCAAGGACAGCCCGGAGCCGCACCAGCCCGGCATGATCCCGCCCGGCGCCGAGAACAAGGTGATGCACGCGAGCTTCCGCGTCGGCGACACCACCGTGATGGCCTCCGACGGCCGCTGCACGGGCCAGCCGAATTTCCAGGGCTTCGCCCTCTCGCTGGGCGTGGCGACTGAAGCGGAGGCCGATCGCTACTTCGCGGCCCTCGCCGAGGGCGGGCAGGTGCACATGCCGCTGACCAAGACCTTCTTCGCCTCGCGGTTCGGCATGGTCGCCGACCGCTTCGGCGTGTCCTGGATGATCATCGCGGAGAAGTAGCTCCGAGCCGGAAGCCGACTTCGGGCCCAGTACAGCGCGGCGGCTCAGGGTTCTCGCTCGGGGACCAGCCACGGGCAGGTGAGGCGCTCGATCAACGACACCGCGGCGAAGAGCACGATGGCCATCAGCGAGAGCAGGATCATGGCGCTGAAAGCCAGCTCCGTCTTCCAGTAGGAGGTGGAGGAGAGGATCACGTAGCCGAGGCCCTTGTCGGAGCCCACGAACTCGCCCACCACCGCGCCGATCACGGACAGCGTGATGGCCACCTTGGCTCCCGCGAAGATGAAGGGCAGCGCCATGGGCAGCCGCACCTTGAGGAAGGTCTTGAACGCGCTGGCTCGATAGGAGCGGCTCAAGTCGAGCAGCTCTGGCGGCGTGGCGGCGAGGCCGGTGGCCGTGTCGATCACCACGGGGAAGAAGGCGACGAGGAAAGCCACCACCATCTTCGGCAGCTCACCGTAGCCGAGCACGAGCAGGAGCACGGGCGCGATGGCGATCTTGGGCACGGACTGGGCGAGGACGATCAGCGGGTAGATCGCGCCGCGCAGGACGGGCGAGTAGACGATGAGCACGGCCAGCGGTACGCCCACCGCCATGGAGAGCGCGAAGCCGCCCAACGTCTCGTAGAGCGTGACCCAGGTGTGCTGGAGGAATCGGTAGCGCCACTCCCAGCCCTCGCCCAGGATGGCGGAGGGCGCCGGCATGATGAAGCGCGGGATGCGGAGGACTCGCGTCGCCGCCTCCCAGAGCACGAGAGCGCCCACGAGGGCGCCCACGGGGACGAGGACCTCGTTGATGCGCCGCCGCGCCGTGCTCACCCGCGCACCTTCCGCCCAGAGAAGATCAGGCTGCGCACCTCGTCGCTATGCGCCTTGAAGCGCGCGTCGAACTCCAGGTCCATGGTGCGAGGGCGCGGCAGATCCACCGGGATGACCCGGGCGATGCGGCCGGGCCGCGGCGTCATGACCACGACCCGGTCGGCGAGGAGGATGGCTTCCGGGATGCTGTGGGTGACGAACAGGATGGTCTTGCGACGCTCCTCCCAGATCCGCAGGAGCTCGAGGCTCATCTCCTCGCGCGTCATGGCGTCGAGGGCGCCGAACGGCTCGTCCATCAGGAGCAGGCCAGGGTCGGGGAGGAGGGCGCGGCAGATGGCCACCCGCTGCTGCATCCCACCGGAAAGCTCGTGCGGATACTTCGTCTCGAACCCTGCCAGTCCCGTGAGCTCGAGGAGATCGACGGCGGGCTTCCGATACTGGCGCGGATCGAGGCCGAGCATCTCCACGGAGAAGAGCACGTTGTCGAGCACGCCGCGCCAGGGCAGGAGCACCGGCTGCTGGAAGACAAAGCCCACGTCGGGGAAGGGCGCGTTCACCACCTGCTCGCGCACGCGGATCGTGCCTCGCGTGGCCGGCACCAGTCCGCCCACCAGCTTGAGGAGCGTGCTCTTGCCGCAGCCGCTCGGTCCCACCAGGGTGACGAACTCGTTCTCCCCGACGGTCAGGGACGTCTCGGCCAGCGCCTCGACCGGATCGCCCCGGCGGGTGCGATAGGTCTTGGCGACGCCGTCGAGACGGATCACGCGGTCGAGGGGAGAGCGGCGCCGAAGCGGTTGATGGACAGCGGCGTCGCCACCGCGCCCCGACAGGCCGCCGCGACGTAGGGCGCCAGTCGCTCCGCCACCGCCCGCGCCTGCGCGCTCTGCGCGCGCTGCCGGTCCGCCGCGTCCTGCGCCCGAGCGAAGATGCGGTCCTCGTCCACGGTGGTGACGCGGCCGTGCTCCACCACTACCTGGCCGCCCACCAGCACAGTGTCCACGCTGGCCCCCGTCTCCGCGTACACGAGAGCCGTGACGGGATCCGAGAGCGGCCGCAAGAAGACAGAGCCAGCGCGCAGCAGGACCAGATCGGCCTTGGCGCGAGGCGCGATGGCCCCCAGGTCTTCAGCCTGACCCAGCACGCGCGCGGTGCCGGAGGTGGCGAGCCTCCACACCGTCTGCGCGTCGAGCCAGCGTTCGGTGGCGTGGGGGAAGCGGATCGTGCTGACCACGGAGGCGATGCGCAGGGCCTCGAAGAGGTTCTGGTTGTCCGCGCACACAGAGCCGTCGGTGCCGAGCCCCACCGCGACCCCCCGATCGAGCATCTCCCGCACGGGAGCGATGCCCGCGCCCAGGCGGAGATTGCTTCCCGGATTGTGGGCGACGGCGGCGCCCGCGTCGGCGAGCATGCGCAGGTCATCGTCGGTGAGCCAGATCGAGTGCGCGCCCACGAATCCCGGGCCGAGGACGCCGTGATCGGCGAGGCGGGCCACGATGCTCTTGCCCCAGCGGCGCTGGCCCTCCACCGCCTGCACCTTGGATTCCGCGAGATGCGTGTGGATGCCGACACCGTACTCGCGCGAAATCCCCGCGCAACCGTCGAGGAACTCGTCGGTGGCCTGGTTGGGAATGGTCGGCGACACCGCCATGCGGATGCGCCCGTCGGCGCCGCCATGCCACCGGCGGATGGCCCGCTCCGTGAGGTCGAGCAGGCCCTTGGTCGGCGCGGGTTGCATCGCCTCGACCGTCCGCCGCAAGTCGGCGGGAAGGAGATCGAGGAGGCCGGGCACGGTTTGGAAGAAGACCACGTCGGCCACGGCGGGGGCGAGGACGACGCGAACGCCGACGTCCCGGTAGGCGCGCACCACCGCTTCGAGCCCCTCCTCGGTGATGGCGGGCACGGCCATGTAGAGGTCATAGGCCGAGGTGCAGCCCGTCTTGAGCATCTCGATGGCGCCGACCGCCGCTGAGAGATATTCATCCTCCGGCGTGCGAAAGGCGTAGTTGGCCGGGGCGTAGGTGAGGAGATCTTCGAGGGTCCAGCTTCCCGCTCGCCCGCGGGCGAGATGGCTCGCGGCATGAGTGTGCGCGTTGCCGAGGCCGGGCAGTACCAAGTGTTGGCGGGCGTCGATCTCCCGAGCATCCACGGGAGCGGCGAGGTCTACGCCCACCGCGGTGATACGCTCGCCGTCGATCAGGATGTCCGCGCGCGTCACGGTGGGCGGGGTGCCCGCGAGCACGCGACCGCCGCGAATGACGAGGCTCATGGCGCTCTCCGACCCTACTTCTTCTCGGGCAGCAGGTCGTTGGTGTAGATCTCCTCGAGGCCCACCTTGCGCTTGAGCTCGAGGTACTGCGTGTAGAGATCCCGCGTCTTCTCGAGCCGCGCCGTCTCGAACTGTCCCACCGCCACCTTGCCGCTCGTCACCTCCTCCGCATAGACGAAGCGCGCGCCCACCTGCGCGGCGCCCACCGCGCCGTCCGGATCCACTTCGGGGTGGTGCTTGACCACGTAGCCCACGCCCTCCTCGAAGTGCTTGGTGCGGAACGCGTAGTCCGCTCCTTTGAAGGTGGCGCGGAGGAACGCCTTGAGGCCTTCGGGATCCTTGGCAATGGAGTCCTCGCGCGCGACGAGCGAGGTCGAGGCCACGTCGAAGCCCAGGTCGGACCAGGCGACCAGGACGCGGATGTCCACCCCCTGCTGCTGGGCGACCTTGCGGATGCGCGCCTCGTGCACCACGAAGAAGGGCACGGCGTCGGTGGCGCCCTTGATGAGGGCAGGGGGCATGGAGGCGGCGTCCATGGTCACCCATGACACCGAGTTCGGCTTGAGCCCGCTGAGCTTCTCGAACACCGGCCAGAGGATCTGGTGACTGTTGCCGGGCGAGATCGCGAGCTTCTTGCCTTCGAGGTCCTTGGCGCTCTTGATGGGCGAGTCGCTCCGCACGAAGATGCCGTGGGGCGGCCGGCGGTACCAGAGCGCGATGGCCTTCACCTTGACGTCGGTGTTGGCCCGCGCCGCGATGAGGGCGGAGATGTCCGCGATGCCCACGTCGCCCTGGCCGGCCGCGATGCGCTTCACGGTGTCGCCCGAGCCCTGGCCGCGCACGATCTTCACATCGAGTCCTTCGTCCCGGTAGAAGCCCTTCTCGAGGGCCGTGTAGTGCGGCACGTACTCGCCGGTGGGCACGAAGTCGAGGATCAGCGTGTAGGGCCGGAGCGGTTTCGGCTGCGCGCCCCCCGTCAGCGGCACGAGGATGGCGGCGGCGAGCGCGGCGGCGACGAGGGTAAGAGAGCAGCGCCCGGGCACTCGCGTCATGACTATCCTCCGTGGCAGTGGTAGGTGAGGTCGACGACCCCGCCGGCCCAGAACGCCGGCACGTGCCCGTTTCCGACGCACGGCGGGGACGAAGCCATGGGCGGGATCATGCCACACCACGAAGACACGTTGACGCCGTTCTGCTGGCGCTCGATCGGCAATCCCGCTATGATCCCGGCACTCGGATGTCGACTGCATGGCTTTGCTGACCGTCCGCGACCTCTGCGTGTCGTTCGAGACGCGCGACGGCACGGTGCGCGCGGTGAACGATGTGTCCTTCTCGCTGGAGGCGGGGAAGGTGCTCGCGCTGCTGGGCGAATCGGGCTCCGGGAAGAGCGTCACCCTCCGGGCGATCCTCGGGCTCCATCACGGCGCCAACGCCCACGCGAGGGGCGAAGTGATCGTGAAGGGGCAGGACGTGAACCGCCTCGACGAGCGAGCGCGCGAGGCGCTGCGGGGCGGCGTCGTCTCCCTCGTCTTCCAGGAGCCCATGACCGCGCTCGATCCCGTCTACACCATCGGCGAGCAGATTGCCGAGACCCTCGTGCAGCATCGACCCCAGCTCGACCGCGCGGCGGTGCGCCGGCGCGCCCGCGAGCTACTCGATCTCGTCCAGGTGCCGTCCCCGGAGCGATGCCTCGACAGCTACCCGCACGAGATCTCCGGGGGCATGCGTCAACGCGCCATGATCGCCATCGCGCTGGCGTGCGAGCCGGAGCTGCTCCTCGCCGACGAGCCCACCACCGCGCTCGACGTGACGGTGCAGGCCCAGATCCTCTGGCTGCTCCGCGACCTCCAGAAGCGCCTCGACCTGGCCGTCATCTTCGTGACTCACGACCTCGGGGTCGCCGCGGAGATCGCGGATGCGGCCGCCGTGATGTATGCCGGGCGCATCGTGGAGCAGGCGCCGATCCGGGAGCTCTTCCGCCGTCCCGCGCATCCCTATACGGCTGGGCTGATGCAGGCCACGGTGCGGCGCGGCCAGAAGGGCCGCCCCCTCGTCCCCATCGCGGGCACGCCACCGAACCTCGTCACCCTCCCCGCCGGCTGCGCTTTCGCCCCGCGCTGTCCGTCCGTGCGGGAGGTGTGCACCACCACCGAGCCCGTGTCCCACGCGGTAGCGTCCGATCACACTGCCCGCTGCCACCTCATTGCCTAGGAGGCTTTCATGAGACGCATGATCATCGTGCTCCTCGCCGTCGCGCTGTCGGTCTCGCTTCCCGGACTGGCCTCCGCTCAGGGCACGCTGCGGATCGGGATGACGGCCAGCGACATTCCGTACACGGGCGGCCAGACGGACAACGGCTTCGAAGGGTTTCGCTTCGTCGGCTATCAGATCTACGAGTCCTTGATCGCGTGGGATCTCACGCGAGGGGACCGGCTCGCCCCGCTGGTGCCCGGGCTCGCCGAGTCCTGGGAGGTGCGCAAGGATGCGCCCACCAAGTGGGTGTTCAAGCTCCGGAAGGGCGTGACCTTCCACGACGGCAGCCCCTTCAACGCCGACGCGGTGATCTTCTCGTTCGAGTCGATCAAGAAGAAGGACTCACCGCACTTCGACACCTACGGATCGGGCCAGGTCGGCTTCCGCATCGCCTCCGTCATCGGGGTGAGCAAGGTCGATGACCACACGGTGGAGTTCGAGACGAACAAGCCGACCAGCTTCGTGCCCTATCAGCTCTGCTACATGCTGATCGTGTCGCCGACCCAGTGGCAGAAGTTCAAGGACTGGCGCAAGTTCGCCGAGCAGCCGTCCGGCACCGGCCCCTTCCGCGTGACGAAGTTCGTGCCCCGCGAGCGGCTCGAGCTGGAGGCCAACAAGACCTATTGGGACGTCAAGCGCCGGCCGAAGATCGACAAGCTCGTGCTCCTGCCCATGCCGGAGCCGACCACGCGTTTGGCCGCGCTGCGCAGCGGTCAGGTGGACTGGATCGAGGTGCCCCCGCCCGACGCCATTCCTCAGCTCAAGAGCGCCGGCTTCACCATCACCCTGAACAGCTATCCGCACAACTGGACGCACACCCTGCGCCTCGACAAGGAGCCCTGGAACAACAAGCTCGTTCGCAAAGCCGCGAACTACGCCATCGACCGGGTGGGCATCTGCAAGAACCTCCTGAATGACACCTGCATCCCTGCCACCGGTGTGGTGTACCCCGGGCATCCGTGGTTCGGGAAGCCGAAGGAGACGTACAGCTACAACCCGGCCAAGGCCAAGGAGCTGTTGCGCCAGGCTGGATTCGACGCCAGCAAGCATCCGGCGAAAGCCGTGCACCTGATTTCGACCTCGGGCTCCGGCCAGATGCTGCCGCTGGCCATGAACGAGCTCATCCAGAAGAACCTCAAGGACGTGGGCATCGACGTGGACCTCCAGCCGGTGGAGTGGAACACCCTGCTCACGCGGTGGCGGGCTGGCTTCAAGACGCCGGAGAACGAAGGTCTCAACGCCTGGAACATCTCGTGGAACTTCCTCGAGCCGTGGAGCGGCTTCGGACGGTTCTTCCACAGCAAGTCGGTGGTGCCGGTCGCCGTCAACACCATGCCCTACATCAACCCGGACGCCGACAAGCTCATCGACGAGGCGGAGCGCACCTTCGACATCAACAAGCAGAACGAGGTCCTCGCGCGGCTACACGAGATCATCGTGGACGATGCCCCGTGGATCTTCGTCGTGCACGATCAGAACCCGCGCGCGCTGTCCCCCAAGGTGAAGGGCTTCGTCCAGCCGCAGAGCTGGTTCGTGGATCTGACCTCGGTGACCGTGAGGTAGCGCCGCTTCGTGTGGGTCTACGTCGGCCGGCGCCTCCTGCTCGCGATCCCCACGCTCCTCGGGGCGAGCATCATCGTGTTCGCGATGGTGCACTTGGCTCCGGGAGACCCGATCGCGGCGGTGATGCCGGCCGAGTCCAGCAAGGCAGAGATCGAGGCCACCAAGCGCGCCTACGGCTTCGACAAGCCGCTGGCCGTCCAGTACCTGGTCTGGCTCGGCCGCGTGGCCACGGGTGACCTCGGCAGGTCGATCGCCACCCGGCGCCCCGTCATCCTGGATGTGCGCGACGCTCTCGCGAACAGCCTCGTGCTGGCTCTGTCGTCCTCCCTGCTCGCCTTCGTACTCGGGGTAGGGCTGGGGCTACTCGCCGCCTTCCGGCAAGGGCGAGCTCTCGACAAGGTGGCGAGCGGGATGGCGGTGGTGGGCGTCTCCGTGCCGCACTACTGGGCGGGGATCATTCTGATCATCGTGTTCTCCGTGCAGCTCAACTGGCTACCCGCCATGGGCGCCGCGAACGACCCCGGGATCGTGCCGTACCTGCGCCATATCGCGCTGCCCACGATCGCCCTCGCCCTCATCCCTCTCGGGGTCATCACCCGCGTGGTGCGGTCGGCGGCGCTCGACATCCTGAATCAGGAGTTCGTGCTGGCCCTCCGCGCGAAAGGTCTGGCCGCGCGGCGCGTGTTCACGCACGTGGTCAAGAACTCTGCCCCCCAGATCCTCACCGTGCTCGGGCTGCAGTTCGGCTTCCAGCTGGGCGGCTCCGTCCTCGTGGAGTCCGTCTTCTCGTGGCCGGGCACCGGCTACCTGCTGAATCTCGCCATCTTCCAGCGGGACATCCCGGTGCTGCAGGGAGTGATCCTCGTGCTCGCCACCTTCTTCGTGCTCCTGAATCTCGCCGTCGATCTGCTGCAGACGCTGGTCGACCCGCGCATCGTGCGCCACTGATGGCCATCTCGACCGTGGTGCTCCAGGCGGAGATGGCCGCCGCCACTCCCATGTCCTACTGGCGGACGGTCGGCTGGCGGCTCGCCCGCGATCCCACCACCCTGGTCGCGGCCGGCGTGCTCGCGCTCATCGTGCTCTCGGCCCTGCTCGCGCCGTGGCTTGCCCCCTACGATCCGGCCGCTGGCTCGATCCGGCTGCGCCTGGCGCCGGTGGGCTCGCCGGGGCATGTCCTGGGCACGGACGAGCAGGGTCGCGACATGCTGAGCCGACTGCTCTGGGGCGGCCGTATGACGCTCGTGGCCGGCCTCACGCCAGTGCTGGTGGCCTTCGTGCTCGGCTCCGGGCTGGGCGTGCTCGCCGGCTACCTCGGCGGGCTTACCAACACGCTCATCATGCGCACCATGGACATCTTCTATGCGTTCCCCGCGGTGCTCCTCGCCATCGCGATCTCCGGCGCGCTCGGCCCCGGCCTCGCCAACACGGTCATCGCGCTGTCGATCGTGTTCGTGCCGCGGGTGGTGCGCGTCGCGGAGTCCGCCACCGTGCAGGTGCAGGGGCTCGAATACATCGCGGCAGCGCGGGCGAGCGGGGCCGGCGTGGCCGCCATCGTCCGGCATCATCTCCTGGCCAATGTGCTCGGGCCCATTCTCGTCTTCTCGAGCACGCAGGTGTCGCTCTCGATCATCCTGGCCGCCGGCCTGTCCTTCCTTGGCCTGGGTGTCACCCCGCCCGCCGCGGAGTGGGGGTTGATGCTGAACACCCTGCGCCAGTCGATCTACGTCAATGCCCTGGTGCCCGCGCTGCCCGGTCTCGCCATCTTCGTGACGTCGATGGCCTTCAACCT
>DATGCY010000480.1:0-13948 GCA_035311385.1 Candidatus Methylomirabilota bacterium | reverse complement strand
GGGTTCGGGGTGAACTCGACGTACTTCTGCATCCCGTAGTCCTCGTACGGCTGGATCACGGGAATCCACGGCAGGTTCTCGAGGAAGATCTTGGTGATCTCTCGATAGGCCTCGCCCCGGAACTTCTCGTCCACGGAGAAGCGAGCGGCGTTGCCGAGCTCGTCGAACTTCGCCTCGCGCCAATAGTCCATCGGGCCCCCGGGGCCAAGGAGGCGCCACATCATGCCGTCCGGATCGCCGAGGGTGGAGGTCGGATCGGACCACCAGAGACCCTTGTAGGTTTTCTCTCGACTCTTCTGGGCGCGCACCGAGTACTCGATGACCTCTACCTTGACGTTCACACCCACGTCCTTCCACATGCCCGCGATGGCCTCGGCCATGGCTTTGTCCTGGGAGACGTAGGCCACCGTGGTCTCGATGAAAATCTCCTCGCCCTTGTAGCCCGCCTTCTTCAGCCGCTCGCGGGCTTCCTTCGGGTTGTAGGCCAGCGGGGGCAGCTTCGCATCGAAGTGGTTGTCGCCCTTGGCGATGGGGCCGCTCGGCACGATGCCCCGGCCCCGCCAGAGCTCCTTCACGATCGCCTCGCGGTCAATGGCCAACGAGAGCGCCTGCTTCACCAGCGGGTTGTCCAGCGGTGGCCGCTTGCTGTTCACGCCAAAGACGTAGAGGCCCGCGTAGAGCGCGCCCGTGACACGTGTCGCGGGGTTGCCGGTCACCCGCTCGGCCTGGTCGGGCGGCAGCTGCGTGATGATGTCCACCTCGCCTTTGAGCAAGGCGGCGACGCGCGGCGCCGTCTCGACGATGGGACGCAGGACCACGCGGTCCGCGTCGATGCGGCCGCCCCAGTAGTCAGGGTTCGCGTCGAACACCGCGCGATCGTCCTTGACCCACGAGGCTAGGCGCAGTGGGCCCGTTCCCACCGGCTTGGCGTTGAAGGTCTCCGCGCCCACCGACTCCAGGTACTTCTTCGGCACGATCTGGCCCCCGTAGAAGGCGAGCCGGGCCGGGAGGAGGGGGTCCGGCTTCTTCGTGTAGATGACGAGGGTCAAGGGATCCGGAGCTTCGATACGGTCGATCGTGCTGAGAGCCGTGGCCACCATGGTCTTGGCCGCCGGGTCGTACGTGCGCTCGATGCTGAACTTGGCGTCCGCGGAGGTGAAGGGGTCGCCATTGTGGAACTTCACCCCTTCGCGGAGCTTGAAGCGGTACGTGGATTGTCCCTCGAGCTTCCACTCAGTGGCCAGGCCGGGATAGAGCTTGCCGTCCGGATGCCGGCTCGTGAGATTGTCGAAGACGTTGAAGCTCCAGCGGATATCGTTGGACGAGGTGCTGAAATGTGGGTCGAACTTCGCGATGTCGCCACCCTGGGCGACCACCAGCTCCTTTTTCTGCGTGGTCTGGGCCAGTGCCGCACCGGGCGCGAGCTGAGGCACGGCGCCGGCAACGCCGAGCGCGGCCGCTCCCTTGAGCAGTTCACGTCGAGTGACCATCGTGTGAGTCCTCCTTCGTCGGGTGATCGCGCTCTCTCATACCCTCCGAGCTTTGCCGAGCTCACTTCCCCTCCCGGGTGCCGGGATCATATCCCATTCGACGACTCAACGCCCTCCCGCGTCGCGTATGCCGAGGGAGGAGAACCCGTTAGGCGTTCGATTCTCGAGATCGGCGGGCCGAGTTGAACGGGGACTACACGTGTCCGGTTCTGTCGACGGCCCCGCGATACTGGAGATAGCGGGCGACGAGCCAGCACGCCAACGCCCAGATGAGGCCGGCACACCAACCGGCGAGCACATCGCTGGGATAGTGCACGCCAAGGTAGACGCGGGTGGCGCCGATGACCACGGTGATCACCACGGCCACCGCGAGCAGGTAGATCTTCGTCCGACGTCTCGTGGCGAATCGCGCCAGCAATGCCCCGAGGGTGAGATACATGATGGCGCCGAGCATGGAATGCCCGCTCGGGAAGCTTGGAGAAGTCACGGCAACCAGGTGGGGGACGACGCTGGGGCGGCCGCGGCTGAACAGCTGCTTCAGCACCGTCTCGAGCAGGCCCCCGCCGGTGACCGCCGCCGTGACCAGCCACATCGCACCATACTTTTGCTCCAGGGCGAGGTATCCGATCGTGAACACGGCCACGCTCACCAGCATGGTGCGGCCACCGAGTACGGTGATATCCTGCGCCACTTCCAGGAGCCATGTTGGGCCGATGGGGACGTGCGGTTGACCGGGAACTCTCAGCAGCCGCAGGAACCGCTCGTCAAAGCTCGCCAGCTCGCCCTCGCCCAGCTCCTCGGCGATCTTCACAAACGCGAAGAGCGAGAAGACGACGACGAGGAGGGCCACGAGCACGACGGCCTCCTGTCGCGTCAACCACCGGATAGCCGTACCGGCGGACCGCCACAAGACATGCGGGATGCCATCAGCGCGCGCCGGCCCGCTTCTGGATTCGCTCTTCACGCGCTCCCTCCGCCCTCTGTCAGCATGTCCAGGACAGTATCCGGCGGATGCCGCTCGCTCACCACATCGCCAGCAACGATCCTGCCACTCACCCGGGGCCGGAGGCTGGCCACAAGAGCAGCACAAGCCCCGGGACCGACGGCGTTGATCCGGCGCGAAGCTTCCGATCGAGAATGGCTTACCGGGTCGCCCGTGCCCGAACCGGTCGGCCGTCGGCGAAGTTCCCCTTGACATGAGCCGAAATTCCGGACTACTTAGCCGCACAATGGCCGTCGTTACGGCGATGGTGGAGAATACTCTCGAATGCCTAGCGCCATGGAGAAAGGAGAACCTAAGATGAAGCGATGGAGTCTCGCCGTCGTGTCCCTGCTCGTCCTGTTCGCGCCCGGAGAGCATGCCGCGGCCCAGGTCGCCGGCTCGACCACCCTGGGGATAACGGTCGAGGAGCTCAAGGCGGTGGCCGTCGGGTGGAGCGCCAAGCGTCAGATCCTGGGCAAGCCGGTGTACAACGAGCAGAATGCCAGGGTCGGCAAGATCGAGGACATCATCGTGACTCCCGACAAGTCCATCTCCTTCGTGATCATCGGGGCCGGCGGCTTCGTGGGCGTCGGCCGCCACGATGTGGCCATTCCCGTCAATCAGCTGCAGGAGAAGGACGGCAAGTACGTCCTGCCCGGAGCGACGAAGGAGGCCATCAAGGCCATGCCTCGATTCGAATACGCGAAGAAGAAGTAAGGACCGCTCACTCACGTAGAGGAGGACATCCGATGGCCCACGACCTCGTGATCCGCGGTGGCTTCATCGTCGACGGCACCGGCGCCCCCGGGCGAAGGGGCGATCTCGCGGTCTCCGCGGGACGCATCGCCGAGGTCGGCGAGGTATCAGGTCGCGGCGGGAAGGAGGTCGACGCGGGCGGGCTCGTCGTGGCGCCCGGCTTCATCGATCCCCACACTCACTACGACGCCCAGCTCACGTGGGATCCCGCCGCCTCTTGCACCTCCTGGCACGGGGTGACCACCATCGTGACCGGCAACTGCGGCTTCACCATGGCGCCCTGCCGCCCGGACGACCGGCTCACCCTGATGAAGATGCTCGAGTACGTCGAGGGTATGTCCCTCGAGGCGATGCAGAAAGGCATCCAGTGGGAGTTCGAGACCTTCCGGGAGTATCTCGATGCGCTCGATCGCCGACCTTTGTGGGTCAACGTCGCTCCTCTGATCGGCCACTCCGCCGTGCGCCAGTACGTCATGGGCGACACGGCGTGGGAGCGCCCGGCCACCGACGATGAGCTGGCCCGCATGGGAGCCGAGGTGCAACGAGCGATGACCGACGGCGCCATCGGCTTCTCGTCGACGACCAACCGGAACCACGTCGGCGATCGCGGCCGGCCGGTGCCGAGTCGCCTCGGCACGGACCACGAGATGGAGTATCTGGCCGCGGCGATGGGATCGACCGGGCGGGGCATCGTCGAGCTGACCATCGGGGGCAGTCGTCCAGATAGAGTCGCCGAGGTCGATCGGTATGCGGAGCTGGCGAGAGCCTCGGGCCGGCCGGTGACGATGGTGTCGGTGCGCCACAACCCCGTGCGTCCCGACGAACATCGCCAGATCCTCGCCAAGGTCGAGGCGGCCTGGCGGGAAGGGCTGCGCCTGCACCCGCAGGGCACTTGCTCGCCCCTCACTTCCACCTTCTCGATCACGAACGGATTCGTGTTCGGGCGCTACAAAGCCTGGCGGCGTGTCCTGGAGGCGCCGCCGTCCCAGTGGCGCACCATTCTCGCCGACCCTGGCTTCCGCGGCGAGTTCCGCGAGAACGTCCGCCACACCGCGCTCTTCAACAGCGACATCGTGCCGCTCAGGATCAAGCGCGTGGTCAAGCCGGAGCTCCAGCCCTTCGCCGGCAAGAGCGTGGTCGAGCTGGCCCGGGAGACGGGCAAGGATGTGATCGATGCCTTCCTCGACTTGGCGCTCGAAGACGACTTCCGGACGGAGTTCATGTCCGCCACCATGAACACCGACGCCGGCTCGGTAGCCGAGATCTTCTTGCACCCCACCGCCGTCCTTGGCCTCTCGGACGCCGGCGCTCACATCACCCAGTTCTCGGAAGCCGGCCAGACGAGCCAGCTCCTCGGCCACTGGGTCCGCGAGCGCCGGGCGCTGTCGCTCGAGGCCGCGGTGCGTCTCATCACGTCGGCGCCCGCCGAGATCTTCGGCATTCCCGACCGTGGGCGGCTCGCCCCGGGGCTGGCCGCGGACATCACGGTGTTCGATCCGGACACCATCGCGTGTCACGAGGAGGAGATCGTCAACGACATGCCGGACGGCGGGCCCCGCTACATCGCGCGGGCCAGCGGGATCCGGTGGTCGTTCGTCAACGGTCAGCCGATCATCCGCGAGGGCCGCTTGCCCGAGCCGGACGCGGTATCGGGGGCAGGCCGCGTCATCCGCGCCGCGTGATCTAGGCCGGCCTTGGCCTCGCCAGGGATGGCCATCGTCCCTGGCGAGGCCTCTCCTCCATCCTCCTTCTGGAGACTCGATGGCCCATCCGATGTAGCTCAACGGACACAGACACTCGCTTCGTCCCCGAATCGATCCCGACACCGTAGAATGTGTCACTGCGCCGCTTGAGCGTCGTCCGCGCCCCCGCGGTGCCCTCGTCGAACTCCACGAAGCTCGCTTTCTCCACGATCGTTCCTACACCACTACCCGGCCATCTCTCGACGAGATGATCGGTACACTGCCGGTCCGGCGCCGCGAAGACTCCGGTGGTGGTATGGTGGCAGTCGTCGTTTCAGATCGGAACAGGTCGTTTCGGGCCGAAACGCGGCCCGCGTGTGATTCTTCATCGTTTTCAGGGAGATGACGCTGGCATGAACACTGCCATGGGCACATAGGAGCACCGGAGGAGCGATATGCCCATGCCTATGGCATCCGCGCTGGCCTGCGCGTCGGCGCTGACCCTGACGCTGCAGTTCGCGATCTTCGTCTACCTGTATTCGTTTCACCGTGCGCGGTTCTTCCACTACCTGCTGCTGGCCTGGGGCCTCATGAGCCTGGCCAAGGGCCTGTACGTCGCTCGAATCTTCGTCCCGAATCTCGAAGTCGTCACATCGCTGATCAACGCCACCTTCTTCATTGCCACTCTCCTGGTCCTGGCGGGGGGCCTCGCTTTTCGCATTGGCTACCGGATCGGGCCCCGGGACGTGGTGATCGGGGTGCTGGCGGCCCTGGCCGCCACCGGCATCGGCGATCTCTCCGACACCAACGTCGCCACGGTGACATTCATGGGGTTGCCGGCCCGGAATGTGGTCGGAGTGATCACGGGCGGCATCCTCATCGCGGCCGGCTTGCAGTTCTGGCCTCGGCGAATGCAGACACTGGGCTACCGCGGACCCCGATTCCTCGCGGTCGCCCTCACCCTGTGGGGCGCACATCGCATTCTGGCGCCCTTCATCCTGAGCGGCGCCGGGACGGCCCAGCACGTGATGATGGCCGCCACCTTCATGGTCTTCTACTTCCTGTGTACCTTCGCCATCATCATCACGGTCCTGGACCGGGCCCGCAGCGAGACAGCGACGCTCAAGGAGTTCAACGAGCGGCTGGTCGACGGCCTCGGAGAGGGCCTCCAGCTCGTGGGCGGCGACTTCACGGTCCGTCACGCCAACCGGTGGATGCACGAGCAGCTCGGCGCGGTCTCCGGCCGCCGTTGTTACGAGGCGATCAATGCCAGCTCCCACCCCTGCCCCGGCTGTCCGCTCGAGCGGCGCCGTGAGATGGGTGCGGCGGAGCGTCTCGAGGTGGCCGGCGCGAACGGACGGCGTTACTCGCTCAGCTGCGCGCCCGTACGGCAGCCCGACGGCCAGGTGTTCCTCCTCGAGCTGGTCACCGACGTGACGGAACGCGAGCGGCTGCAGGCCCGCCTCACCGAGGCGGAGCGCCTGGCCGCGGCCGGTGAGCTTGCGGCCAGCGTGGCCCACGAGATTCGCAATCCCCTGGCCGCCATCGTCAACGCCACCACGCTCCTCGGCGTGGAAGAAACCCTCACAGGCGAGGAACGCGCCCACACCCTGGGCGTGGTGAAGAAGGAGGCGCGGCGGCTCAACCGGATCCTCTCCGACTTCCTGAGCTTCGCCCGTCCCCGCGAGCCCAAGCGGCTCGTGGGCGACATCCGCGAGATCGTCGATCAGGTGGCGGCCCTCATCCGTGACGACGCGAGCCGGGCACGCGACGTGGAGATCTCCGTGCGCGTCGATCCCGAGGTGTCGCCGTTCGCCTTCGACGCGGATCAGATCACTCAGGTGGTGTGGAACATAGCCCTGAACGGCGTGGAAGCCATGGACGGATCGGGGCGCCTCGGCATCACGGTCGGCCTCCGCGAGGGGCAGGTCGCCATCGACATCAGCGACACCGGACGCGGCATGCCCGCTGAGGAGCGCCGCCGCGTCTTCGAGCCCTTCTACTCGCGCAAGCCCGCGGGCACCGGCCTCGGCCTCACCATCGCCCGGCGCATCGTGGCGACCCACGGCGGTCGGATCGAGATCGAGTCGACGCCCGGGCGCGGCACGTGCTTCACCATTCTTCTCCCCCAGGGACAGGACGACGATGGCGACCATCCTCATCGTCGATGACGAGCCCTCCGCCCGGAGCACCCTCGGCCTCCTCCTGAGAAAGCGGGGCCACCATGTCACCGAGGTGGAGGGCGTGGCGGCCGCCATCAAGGCGCTCACGGACGATGGGTTCGATGTGATCGTGACGGATCTGCGGATGCCGGACGGCGACGGCCTCGAGGTGCTCCGGGCCTCCCGCGCCCACTGCCCGGAGGCGGACGTCATCCTCCTCACCGCCTATGCAGGGTGGGAATCGGCCAAGGAAGCGATTCAGCTCGGTGCCCGCGACTACTTCGAGAAGGGACACGAGCCCGATGAGCTACTTCATCGCATCGACCAGGCCCTCGCCGAGAAGACGCTCCGACGCGAGAACGAGAACCTGCGGGCGCAGGTGCGGGATCGCTTCGCCCTCACGGGACTGGTGACCGCGTCGGCGCTGATGTCCCAGGTGCTCGACCTCGTGCGTCGGGTGGCGCCCACGGATGCCACCGTGCTCATCCACGGCGAGTCGGGATCGGGCAAGGAAGTGATCGCCAAGGCGATCCATCACGCGAGCCCGCGCGCGCGAGCGTCCTTCGTCGCCGTCAACTGTGCGGCTCTGCCCGAGACCCTCCTCGAATCGGAGCTCTTCGGCCACGTCAAAGGGGCCTTCACGGGCGCGGCCACGAGTAAGAAAGGGCTCTTCGAAGAGGCGCACGGGGGGACGCTCCTTCTCGACGAGATCGGGGAGATGCCGCCTGCGCTCCAGGCCAAGCTCCTGCGCACGCTCCAGAGCGGGGAGATCCGACCTGTCGGCTCCACCCAGGCCGTCACCATCGACGCGCGCGTGGTGGCCGCGACCAACCGTGACCTCGCGCAGATGATCCGCCAGGGCGGCTTCCGTGAAGACCTCTTCTATCGCCTCAACGTGATCTCGGTAACCCTGCCGCCGCTCCGCGAGCGACGCGAGGACATTCCCCTGCTCGCCGAGCATTTCCTCACGCGCTTCGCCGAGCGGCAGAACCGGAGCCTGCGCCTGAGCCCCGCGACCATGGAGCGCCTCCTCCGCTACCCGTGGCCGGGAAATGTTCGAGAGCTCGAAAACGCCATGGAACGAGCGGCCATCCTCGCTCAGGCCGACACCATCGAGCCCGGGGACCTGCCACCACACGTGACGGCGAGCTTGACCCTCGGGCCGGCGCCTCGCCTCGGGCCTCCGCAGACCCTCGCGGAGACGGAGCGGATCCTCATCATGCAGACGCTGGAGCGCTCGAGCTGGAATCATTCCCGGGCGGCCGAGTCTCTCGGGATCGGGCGCACCACCCTCTGGCGCAAGCTCAAGGAGTACGGGATCGACAAATAGCCGCGTTCCTCCCGGAGCCGTTCAGAATGAAACCCCGGCGTCCCGTCCTGGAACAGCCCTTCTCGCCACACGCCGTCCAACCTGCCGCTCTTCCTCGCTTCTGCGCTGGCATCGAATATGAACGTCCCTGTCGCATGGCGGCCATCCTAGTCGTCGACGACGAGTATTCCGCGCGCACCACCCTCGCGCTGCTGCTGAGGCATCGCGGCCATGTCGTCCGGGAGGCCGATGGGGTCACGGCGGCCATCCACGAGCTCCGCGCCCGCGTCTTCGATGTGATCGTCACCGACCTTCGCATGCCGGATGGTGTCGGTCTCGACGTCCTGCACGCGGCGAAATCGCACTGCCCCGATGCAAACGTGATCCTCCTCACTGCGTATCCGGCCTGGGAGTCGGCCAAGGAGGCGATGCGGCTCGGCGCGTTCGACTATTTCGAGAAGGGTCAGGAGCCCGAGGGGCTCTTTCGGAGGATCGACAGCGCGCTCGAGGAGCAAGCCTCGCGCCGCCGTGTCGGGCTCGCCGCCTATCCGACGCCCCCCGCTCCGCCCGCCTCCCCCGAGGGTGAGCACCGCTATCTCACGGTGTTGTTCGCGGACTTGCGCGGCTCCACGGAGCTGCTCGCGGGCCTGGAGCTGGACGAGGCGAGGCAAATCCTCGACGGCGTGATCGAGCGGTTGATGGCGGCCGCGCACGAGGCCGGCGGGACCGTGAATCAGGTGATGGGGGACGGCATCATGGCGATGTTCGGGGCGCCCGTCGCCCGGCCCGATCACGCGGCCCGTGCCTGCCGGGCCGCCCTTCGGATGCAAGAGTCGGTGGCGGCCTATGCGCGCTCGCTGGGCGGGCGCCATCGCGCCGACGTGCGCATCCGGGTCGGCATCAACTCCGGTGAGGTGATCGTGCGGTCGGTGGCCAGCGATCTGCGCTGGGACTATACCGCGGTGGGGATACCGACCCATGTCGCCGCTCGCATGGAGCAGCTCGCCACGCCCGGCTCGATCGTGATCACCGCGGAGACCCTGGCCCAAATTGGCTCCATGGTCGACGTCCGTTCGCTCGGTCGCGTAGTGGTGAAGGGCCTGAGCGAAGGCGTTGAAGCCTACGAGGTGGTGAGTTCAGGCCGGAATGGCTGCCAGGGTCGGCTCACGTCGTCCCTCGCGGTCTCCATGGCGGGGACAGTTGGCCCCCCGCCGCTGCATCGTCTCTTTGCCGAGGAACGCCCTGCGGCATGGTCCCATCGCGATCCTCCCGCCAAGTGGCCACCTTGACAAGGCGTGGCCCCGCGCGCACGTTGGAGCCCTTGGCTCAGGCTCGGGCGATCAGGCTTGACCCTGACACTCCGGTCCACCGGCAAAAGTCCGAAGCAGACGAGGGGACGCCATGGAACTACGGCCAACGTTCATCGCACTGTTGGCGGCGGCGATGTCCCTGCTGATCGTCGCCGCCGCCGGCGCGCAGAACGAGATGGAGAAGCTCAAGAGCTCGACACCAGAAGAGCGCGCCCGGCTCCAGACCGAGATGATGAAGACGAAGCTCAGCCTCACGCCCGATCAGACCCCGAAGGTCGCCGCTATCAACCAGAAGTATGCCCAGCGGATGGAGCCGATCATCAAGGGCCAGGAGGGCCCCCTCATGAGGCTGCGCCAGATGCGGGAGGTCGGGCAGGCCAAGGAAGCGGAGCTGAAGGGCGTGCTGTCTCCCGAGCAGTTCCAGAAGTATCTCGCCGAGAAGCAGGAGATGCGTGAGAAGTTCGAGGACAAGCTCATCCAGTAGACGGGAGCGAGTCGGCCATGAAGCAGTCGCGGACGGTGTCCGGGGGACGACGACGCACGGCGACGGGGATATCGACGGCGGCCCTTCTGCTCGCCGTGATCGCCCTTCTCGTGCTCGCCTCGGCGGGCTTCGGCTATCGATTCGGATGGTGGGGGGTGCGGCCGGCCTTCACCATCCTGCGCGTCTCGGTGTACGCAGCGATTGTCGTCGCGGCGGTCGCAATCATTGGAGCCATCGTTTCGCTCGTGGCCCGACACTGGGTCGCCACGGCCGGCGCCATCCTTGCCGTCCTGCTCGCCGCAGGCACGGCGGCCGTTCCTCTCGCCATGCAGCGCACCGCCCAGTCCGTGCCTCACATTCACGACATCACGACGGACACGGAGAATCCCCCCAGCTTCGTGGCCCTGCGCGCGGCCCGTGAGCGCGCCCCCAATGGCGTCGACTATGGTGGCCCGGCGGTCGCGGCGGAGCAGCGCGCAGGCTATCCGGATCTGGCGTCGCTCATGCTGCACGTTCCGCCAGATCGCGCCTTCACCCTCGCCGAGACGACGGCCAAAGGCCTCGGCTGGCAGATTGCCGCCGCCGTCCCCGCGGAAGGGCGGCTGGAGGCGACGGATACCACCAGGTGGTTCCACTTCAAGGACGACATCGTAGTGCGGGTGGGCGCCGCCCCCGACGGAAGCCGAGTCGATGTGCGATCCGTCTCGCGTATCGGCCGGAGCGATCTGGGCGCCAACGCCCGGCGGATCCGCGCCTTCCTTTCGGCGCTGGCCGACCGCGCCCGCGCCTGAACGGCTAGCGTCGCCTCACTTGGGCGGCCATGGCTTGAAAGCGCTACACGTGCACCGGCCCGTGGGGCATCAGAGCTGTTGCGGGCGATGGTGATCTTGCAGCCCCTGCTGGTCTTCTCTGCGGTGACCGTGGCGATCACGTAGGTCGGACTGTCCTTCCCTCACCAGCCTCGGTGCCCGATGTCTGAACGGTGACGCATGATATCTTGGTGATGCGTGGCGGCCCCACGACACCTGAGGCCTGAGAAGGAGGAGCCGGAATGCCCACATACCGCTCGCACCGGACGACCCAGGGACGGACCCAGATGGCGGCGCGCGCCCTGTGGCGGGCCACCGGCACCGCCGAGGCGGATCTCGTCAAGCCCATTGTCGCCATCGCCAACTCCTACACCCAGTTCGTGCCCGGCCACGTCCATCTCAAGCCGCTCGGCGATCTCGTGGCCCAGGAGATCTACAAGGCGGGCGCGGTGGCGAAGGAGTTCCACACCATCGCGGTGGATGACGGCATCGCCATGGGCCACGAGGGCATGCTGTATAGCCTGCCTTCGCGCGAGCTGATCGCCGACGCCGTCGAGTACATGGTCAATGCCCACTGCGCCGACGCCCTCATCTGCATCTCGAACTGCGACAAGATCACGCCGGGCATGCTGATGGCCGCCCTGCGCCTCAACCTTCCCACCATCTTCGTCTCCGGTGGTCCCATGGAGGCGGGCAAGGTCGCCGGCACGGGGGCCATCATCGATGCCGTGGACGCGCTGGTGGCGGGCGGCCGCCGGGAGGCCAAGGAAGAAGAGCTCCTCGAGTTGGAGCGCGTCGCGTGTCCCACCTGCGGTTCCTGCGCGGGCATGTTCACTGCCAACTCGATGAACTGCCTCACCGAGGCGCTCGGTCTCGCCCTGCCGGGGAACGGGAGCCTCCTGGCCACCCACGCCCGACGCGAAATCCTGTTCCGCGAGGCGGGCCAGAGGATCGTTCAGCTCACCCGTCGGTACTACACCGACGGCGACGCCTCCGTGCTGCCGCGGGCCATCGCCACGCGAGCCGCGTTCGAGAACGCGATGTCCATGGACATCGCCATGGGCGGATCCACGAACACGATCCTCCACCTGCTCGCCGCGGCCTTCGAGGGCGACGTGCCCTTCACCCTCGCCGATATCGATCGACTCTCTCGCCGTCTGCCTCATCTCTGCAAGGTGTCGCCCTCCACGCCCCGCTACCACATGGAAGATGTCCATCGGGCGGGCGGGGTCATGGGCATCCTGGGTGAACTCGACCGCGCGGGCCTGCTCGACACCTCGGTGAGGAACGTCCTGGGAGAAACCCTCGCCGACACCCTCGCTCGCTGGGACGTGCGGCGCACGGAGAGCGACGAGGTGCGCGAGTTCTATCGGGCCGCGCCCGCCCGGGTCGTGAGCCTCCGCGCCTTCAGTCAGAACTCCCACTACGACTCGCTCGACCTCGATCGCGCTGAGGGCTGCATCCGCGACGTGCCACACGCGTACAGCCAGGACGGGGGGCTTGCCGTCCTTCGCGGCAACCTGGCCAGCGAGGGTTGCATCGTCAAGACGGCCGGGGTCGACCCGGCGCTCCTCACCTTTCGGGGCCGCGCGCGCGTGTTCGAAAGCGAGAACGACACCGCGACGGCCATCCAGGGAGGTATGGTCAAGCCCGGCGACGTTGTGGTCGTGCGCTATGAAGGTCCTCGCGGCGGACCCGGCATGCAGGAGATGCTCATGCCCACGAGCCTGATCAAGGCGGTGGGGCTGGCCGGCTCCTGCGCCCTGGTCACCGACGGCCGCTTCTCGGGAGCCAGCTCTGGCCTGTCCGTCGGCCATGTCTCACCCGAGGCGGCCGAGGGCGGCGAGATTGCTCTGGTGGCCGACGGTGACGAAATCATGATCGACATTCCCAACCGGACGATCACGCTCGCCGTCAACGAGGAAGAGCTGGCGCAGCGCCGCGCCGCCATGCTCACCCGAGGAGCGGCGGCCTGGACCCCGCGAGCGCGAAAGCGGCAGGTCTCGCGCGCGCTCCGCGCCTACGCGGCCCTCGCCCGCAGCGCCTCTCACGGTGCGGTGCGGGACCCGTCGCTGGTCGAGGAGCCGGCAAAGCTGTCGGGGACATGATCAATCCGCTGGTCGGCGTGAACTTCCAGCCGTACATCGGAGCATGGTCGGGGAATCCGCTCGCCCCACCCCTCTTCAACAGTTATACGTACGACGACGTCCTGGCTGATCTCCAGACCGTCAAGGCGCGTGGCTTCGCCTCGATCAAGACCTATGGCGTGGGCACGAGTCCCTACAGCGGCAACGGGAAGAACCTCGATAGCAACCAGCACAACGTCAAGGCGGCGAACGCGCTCGGGCTCAACGTCTACCTCGGCGCCAACCTGCAGTTCGCAGACGGTCGTCTCGATGTGGTGCGCACGAAGATGGAGGTCGACCTGGCCATCTCGCAGGCCGCGGCTTACCCCGGCACGGTCAAGGCGCTGATCGTCGGCAATGAGAGCATCGGGGTGAGCGGCGTGACGGTCGCCGACATGGTCTCGCTGATGGACTATGCCAAGACGCAGCGCACGGCGGCCGGCTTCACCGCGGCCACTCTTCCCGTCACCACCGTGCAGCAATGGGGCGTCCTGGCCGGGCCAGCGAATCGGGCGTTGAGCCAGGCCGCCGAGGGCGCGATCTACGCGAACATCTACCCGTTCTTCGACGCCAACACGTCGATCGACAACGCCATCGCCCAGTTTCACACCGACTACGATGCCCTTCGCACGGCTCTCAACGGCTTCGGCCTCGGCAGCCTGCCCATCGCCGTCGGCGAGACCGGCTGGGCGACGGCGGGAGAGAATCCGACCAATACCATCGGCATGCCGACCACGGCCAACGCGCTCCGGTACTTCAATGACTACGTCGCCCAGGTCACCGCCTCGACCTTCTTCTTCGAGGCGTTCGACGAGCCCTGGAAGGCCAATCCGCAGAC
>DATGCY010000479.1:0-11712 GCA_035311385.1 Candidatus Methylomirabilota bacterium | reverse complement strand
TACTGGCGATACACCCACTCCTTGGAGGCGATGCCCGGCGAGCCGAGGAGGCCGAGCAGGGCAGAGGTGAGATCGGCAGGCACGGGTAGCGAGAGCGGATCGAAGCGCGCGAGCTCGTCCTGCCAGACGGGGCGAGCCGTGGGCTTCTCGTATACCGGCGCCTCGTCGGCCAGGGCCCGCACGGGCACTTCGGCGACCACGCGGCCATGCATGGCGACCCGGAGCATGCCGTCGTCGGTGACGCGGCCGATTTCCACCGCGTCAAGTTCCCACTTCGCGAAGACGCGGCGGAGATCCTCCTCGCGTCCGCGCGCGGCCACGAGAAGCATCCGCTCCTGCGACTCGGAGAGCATGATCTCGTAGGGCGTCATGGCCGCCTCGCGCTGGGGAACCCGGGAGAGCTCCACCTCCATGCCCGTCCCCGCGCGGGCCGGCATCTCCGAGCACGCGCAGGCGAGACCGGCCGCGCCCATGTCCTGAATGCCCAGCACGGCACCCGTGGCCATGGCTTCCAGGCACGCCTCGAGGAGCAGCTTTTCCGTGAAGGGATCGCCCACCTGTACGGTGGGCCGGCGCTCTTCCGCGCCCTCGTCGAAGGTTGCGGAGGCCATGGTCGCGCCATGGATCCCGTCGCGCCCCGTCTTGGCGCCCACGTAGAAGACCGGATTGCCCGGCCCCTCGGCGCGGGCGCGGAAGATCCGGTCCTTGCGCACGAGCCCCACCGCCATCGCGTTCACGAGGGGATTGCCCGCGTACTCGGGGGCGAACTTCAGCTCGCCGCCCAGGTTGGGCACGCCGAAACAGTTTCCGTACCAGCTGATGCCGGAGACGACGCCTTCGATGAGCCGCCGTGTTTTCGGGTCCTCGAGATCGCCGAAGCGCAGGGAGTCCAGGATGGCGATAGGCCGGGCGCCCATGGTGAAGATGTCGCGCAGGATACCGCCCACCCCGGTGGCCGCGCCCTGAAAGGGCTCGATGAAGGACGGATGGTTGTGGCTCTCGATCTTGAAGGTTAGCGCGAGATCGCCACCCAGGTCCACGATACCCGCATTCTCCCCTGGCCCCTGGAGCACCGCGGCGCCCGTCGTGGGCAGCGCACGCAGGAACACTCGGGAGTGCTTGTAGGCGCAATGCTCGGACCAAAGGGCTGAAAAAAGACCGAGCTCGGTGTAGGTGGGTTCGCGGCCGAGCCGCCGGATGATGCGGTCGTATTCCTCGCCCGTGAGCCCGGAGGCGAGGGCCAGCTCCAGAGTGACCTTAGGCTCCGCCCCAGACACCCCGTCTCCACCCCGGGCCCATGCCTCTACCTCTTGAGGAATGAGCCATCCTCGACCAGGCTGCCGAGGAGCGAGTGGAAGATCAGCAGGCCGTCCGTGCCGCCCATGGCGTTCTCGCTGGCGCGCTCCGGATGCGGCATGAGACCGAGCACGGTCCCTTCCTCGTTGACGACGCCCGCGATATTGTCGAGCGAGCCGTTGGGATTGGCGTCCTTGACCACGCGGCCGTCCTCGCTGGCGTAACGGAACACGATCTGCTTCTGATCCCGCAGCCGGCGCAGGGTCTCCGCGTCGGCGTAGAACTTCCCCTCGCCGTGCGAGATGGGCATCTTCAAGGTCTGACCGGGGCGCATGGAGCGCGTGAAGGGGGTCTCGGCATTCTCCACGCGGAGGAAAGTGGACTGGCAACGGTACTGCAGGCACTCGTTCCGCATGAGAGCGCCGGGAAGGAGTTTGGACTCGCACAGGATCTGGAAGCCGTTGCACGAGCCGAGCACCACGCCACCCTTGGCCACGAACTCGGGCAGCGCCTCCACCACAGGCGAGCGCCCGGCCACCGCGCCCGCGCGCAGATAGTCGCCGTAGGAGAAACCGCCGGGGAGGATGAGGCAGTCGAAGTCGCTCAGCTGATTGTCGCGGTGCCAGACGTAGCGGACCGGCTGGTGGAGCACTTCGCCGATGACATAGTGGAAGTCGCAGTCACTCCAGGTGCCGGGAAACACCACCACGCCGAAGTTCATGGGGCCGAGCTGTCCTCCCTGTGTGGGTGCTAACCCACTCTACCTTGCCCGTCAAAATCTTACAAGAGCCTCGGAGATCAGCCGAGCAGCTCGACGGTGTAGTCCTCGATGACGGGATTGGTGAGGAGTCGCACGCACATCTCTTCCACGCGCCGACGGGCCGTATCCCCGCTCGGCGCATCGAGTTCGAGGTCGAGGACCTTGCCCACGCGCAGACCTTGCACCTCCGCGAAGCCGAGACCATGCAAAGCTCGCTGCACAGAAGCGCCCTGCACGTCCAGGATGCCCGGCTTGAGCCGGACGAGGACGCGAGCCCTCACGAACCGGAACCCACGATGCGCCGGTAGACCTCCTCGTAGGCATCCTCGACGTTGCCGAGGTCGCGACGGAAGCGATCTTTGTCGAGCTTCTCCAGCGTGTCGGCATCCCAGAGCCGGCACGTGTCGGGACTGATCTCGTCGCCCAGGTAGAGCTTCCCGCCGTGGCGGCCGAACTCGAGCTTGAAGTCGACGAGAATGAGCCCCTTGCGCTTGAGGAGAGGCCGGAGATGCGCGTTGATCCTGAGCGCCATGCGCTTCGTCCACGCTACTTCCTTGGGCGAGGCGAGCTTGAGCATGCGCACGTGCTCCTCGGTGATCATGGGATCACCGAGCTCGTCGGACTTGTAGTACAGCTCGACGATGGGCGGCTTGATGGCCACCCCTTCCGCGAGGCCCGTGCGCTTGGCCAGGCTACCCGCCACGATGTTGCGCACGATGACCTCGATCTTGATGATGTCGAGCTTGCGGCAGAGCATCTCGCGATCGGACAAGGTGGCGAGGTAGTGGGTGGGCACTCCCGCCTTGGCGAGGCGCTGGAGCAGGGTCGCCGACATCTTGTTGTTGATGACGCCCTTGCCCACGATCGTCCCGCGTTTCAGCGCGTTGAAGGCCGTGGCGTCGTCCTTGAAGTACTGGATGACCTTGCCGGGATCGTCGGTGGCGTAGACGATCTTGGCTTTGCCCTCGTAGAGCTTCTCGCGCTTCTCCATGTCAGGGGCCCTCAGGAAAGTCCGGCACGCGTGTAGATGGCATCGACGTTGCGCAGGTACCAGCGGGGATCGAAGCAGGCGTCCAGATCCGCCTCGGACAGCCGCGAGGTCACCTCGGGATCGCCGGCGAGGAGGGCGCGGAAAGGCGTCCGCTCGCGCCACGCCCGCATGGCGTCGCGCTGCACGATCTCGTAGGCCTGCTGGCGCGGCAGCCCCGTCTCGGCCAGACGCAGGAGGACGCGCTGGGAGTACATGAGGCCGAAGCTCCGCTCGATGTTCTCGCGCATGTGGTCCGGATAGACCTGGAGTCCCTCCACGATACGCGTCATCTGATAGAGCATGTAGTCCACGAGGAGGGTGGAGTCGGGCAGGATCACCCGCTCCACCGAGGAGTGGCTGATGTCCCGCTCGTGCCACAGGGCCACGTTCTCCATGGCGGCCAGCGCGTTGGTCCGCACGAGACGGGCCAGCCCGCAGATCTGCTCGCAGGAGACGGGATTCCGCTTGTGGGGCATGGCGCTCGACCCCTTCTGACCCTCCGTGAACGGCTCCTCCGCTTCCAAGATTTCCGTGCGCTGGAGCGAGCGGATCTCCGTTGCGACTTTCTCCAGCGAGGCGGCCACGATGGCCAGGGTCGCGCAGAACTCCGCGTGACGATCTCGCTGGATGATCTGTGTGGAGATGGGCGCCGCCTCCAGCCCGAGGAGTCGGCACACTTCCTCTTCCACGTCGGGATCGACGTGGGCGAAGGTGCCCACCGCTCCCGAGATCTTCCCCACCCGCACCGCCTCCCGCGCGCGGCGCAGGCGGTCGAGGTTGCGTCCCGCCTCCGCGAACCACAGGGCGGGCTTCAGACCGAAGACCGTGGGCTCGGCGTGAATGCCGTGAGTGCGCCCGACGCAGAGGGTGTCCTTGTGGCGGAGGGCGAGGACCCGGAGCGCGCTGCGGAACCGCTCGAGCCCGGCCAGGAGCCGCTCGGCCGCCGCCACGAGCAGGAGCGCTTGTGCGGTGTCGACCACGTCGGAGGAGGTGAGGCCGAGATGGACGTAACGCGAGTCGGCTCCGATCGATTCCTCGAGGTTGGTGAGGAAAGCGATGACGTCGTGCCGGGTGGTCGCCTCGATTTCGTCGATGCGCGGGGCCGACACGCGGGCGGCCGCCTTGATCCGTCCCAGGGCCTCCACGGGGATGATGCCGCGCTTGGCATAGACCTCACAGACGGCGAGCTCGACCTTGAGCCAGGCTTCGTACTTGGCTTCCTGGCTCCAGAGGGCCGCCATCTCTGGGCGCGAATAACGACTGATCATTTAAGCTCAACATGCCTCTTGGCATGTTGACCGTGGGCGAGATGGTGAGGGCACTCCGTGCCATGTTGCCCTCGTCGATCCTGCCCTGTGGCTCGCCGGCGAGGCTCCGCATGCCTCTTGGCATGTTGACCGTGGGCGAGATCATGTTGACCGTGGGCGAGATGGTGAGGGCACTCCGCTGGGAAGCAGGCTGTCGAGCCATCTGGAGCGTGGCGGTTGGCTCCCCGCGCTTCCTTCGTCTTCACCTGGTTGACTCGGCGGCTCATGTGAGGCTGAGCTCGCGCGGGAGGTTCTTCTTCGTGACGGGGCCGAGAGTGACGAGGCACAACTGCTCCTCGTCGAGGAGCTTCTGGATGAGGCCCTCGACCTGATCGGGGCGCACACCGTCGATGTGGCTCAGCATCTCGTCCACGGTATGGAAGGCGCCGAAGCGCAGCTCCTGCCGGGCGAGGCGGTTCATCCGAGAGGAGGAGGACTCGAGAGACAGCATGAGATTGCCCTTGAGGTGGTCCTTGGCGCGGGCGAGCTCCTCCGCGGTCAGGCCGTCCTTCTTGAGGGCCCGCACCTCCTTGAGGAAGGCCTTGAGCACCTTGCTGAAGTTGTCCGTTTCCGTGCCCGCATAGAGGTACAGCACCCCGGCGTCTCGGTACTGCTGGGCCCCCGAGTGGACGGAGTACACGAGCCCCTGGCGCTCCCGGACCTCCTGGAAGAGCCGCGAGGACATGCTGCCACCCATGATGTCGTTCAGGAGATAGAGGGCGTAGCGCTCGGGCGCCACGTCGGAGATGCCAGGGAAGCCGAGCACGACTTGGACCTGCTCGAGGGGCTTTTCCACGAGGTGGACGCCGGGGACGAGGACGGGCGCGACCTCGGGATGCGCCACCGAGGGCCGCACGAAGCGCTCGAAGCGTGAAGCAAAAGCCTCCACCACCCGATCGTGCTCGGCGTGACCAGCCACGGCGACCGTGATCCGCCCCGGCGAGTACTCCTCCGTGAAGTGGTGGAGGATGGTGTCACGGCCGAGCCGCTCGATCACCTCCCGCCGCCCGAGGATGGGTCGCCCCAGGGGATGGCCCGGCCAGGCCCGTTCCGCGAACAGGTCGTGGACGAGATCGTCGGGGGTGTCGTCGACCATCTTCATTTCCTGGAAGACCACGGCCTTTTCCCGCTCGATGTCGCCGGGATCGAAGCGCGGATGGAGCAGCACATCGCTGAGCAGGTCGGCGGCCATGTCGAGATGATGGTCGAGGACGTTCACGTAGAAGCAGGTGTGCTCCTTGGCCGTGAAGGCATCCATGTGCCCGCCCACGGAGTCGATGGCGCGGGCGATGTCTTCGGCCGTGCGCGTCTCCGTGCCCTTGAAGACGAGATGCTCGATGAGGTGGGAGATGCCACTCCGCTCCACGGGCTCCACCCGCGAGCCCGTCTCCACCCAGATGCCCACCGCTACCGAGCGCACCCAGGGGAGCGACTCGGAAATCACCCGGACGCCATTCGGCAGGACCGTCTTGCCGTAAGCCTCCGCGCGGCCCCCCGCCCTCACGCCAAGCCTCTCGTCGGCATCAGGCGCCGGCGGCGGACGCGGGGACGATCTTCAGCTTCTCCTTGTCGCTGAGCGCCGGCTGATCGCGCAGGGCCTGCTTGCGCGAGAGCCGGATCTTGCCGTTGCCGTCGATCTCGATGACCTTGACGAGCACCTCGTCGCCCTCCGTGAGCACGTCGCTCACGGCGCGGATGCGCGTCTCCGCGATCTGCGAGATGTGGAGCAGCCCCTCCGTCCCCTGCATGATCTCCACGAAGGCCCCGAACTCCTTGATGCTCTTCACCTTGCCCAGGTAGATGCGATCGAGCTCCGCCTCGCGGCAGATGTCCTGGATGATGTCGATGGTCTGCTGGGCCTTCTCCGCCGAGGAGGAGAACACCGTGACCTTGCCGTCGTCCTCCACGTCGATCTTGGCCCCCGTCTTCTCCTGGATGCCGCGAATGACCTTGCCTCCGGGGCCGATGATCTCGCGGATCTTCTCCGGCCGGATCTTGATGGTGACGAAGCGCGGGGCGAACTCCGACAGCGTGGCCTTGGGGGCCTTGATCGCCTCGGCCATCTTGCCCAACACGTGGATCCGAGCTTCCCGGGCCTGGGCGAGGGCCTGGCGCATGATGTCCACGGAGACCCCGCCGATCTTGATGTCCATCTGGAGCGCGGTGATGCCTTTCTCGGTGCCGGCGACCTTGAAGTCCATATCGCCGTAGTGGTCCTCCGTGCCCATGATGTCGGTGAGGATGCCGACCTTGTCCCCTTCCTTGACCAGGCCCATGGCGATGCCCGCCACCGGCGCGGCGAGCGGCACGCCCGCGTCCATGAGGGACATGGAGGCGCCGCACACTGTGGCCATGGACGAGGAGCCGTTCGACTCGAGGATTTCCGAGACGACCCGGATGGTGTACGGGAAGGCCTCCTTGGACGGGAGCACCGCCGAGATGGCGCGGTGAGCGAGAGCGCCGTGCCCGATCTCCCGCCGGCCCGCGGTGCCGAAGCGCTTCACCTCACCCGTGGAGAAGGGCGGGAAGTTGTAGTGGAGCATGAAGGTCCGGTAGATGTCGCCCTCGAAGGATTCGATCTTCTGCTCGTCGTTCTTGGTACCCAGGGTTGTCGCCACCAGGGCCTGGGTCTCCCCGCGGGTGAAGAGGGCGGAGCCGTGGGCGCGAGGCAGATAACCGATCTCCGACCAGATGGGCCGCACTTCCTTGACACTGCGCCCGTCGACCCGGATGCCCTTGTCCACGATGAGACGGCGAACCTCCGTCTTCTCCACCTTCTCGAAGTACTCCTGGGTCTTGACCCGAGTCGCGGCATCGTCCGCCACGTGGTCCACGGTCACGAGATGCGCCCAGGTCGCCTCGAAGGCCGCGGCGATAGCCTCCGCCCGAGCCTGCTTCTGGTGGATGGCCAACGCCTCCACCACCCGGGGAGTGGCGATCTGCCGCACCTTCTCCAGGAGTCCGGAGTCCAGGCCCTCCTTGGCGTCGAAGGCCCAGCGCGGCTTGGCCGCCTGGGTCATGAGCTCCTTCTGGATCCGCACAAGCTGCTTGCACTGCTCGTGGCCGAAGGCGAGCGCCTCCAGCATCTGTTCCTCGCCGATCTCCTTGCCGCCCGCCTCGACCATGAGGACGGCGTCTTCCGTCGCGGCCATCACGATCTCCAGGGTGGCCGTCGACTGCTGGGCGTAGGTGGGATTCACCACCAGCTTGCCGTCGACCATGCACACGCGCACCGCGCCCAGCGGACCCTCGAAGGGAATGCCGGAGAGCGACAGCGCGGCCGAGGTGCCGACCATGGCCAGCACGTCCGGATCATTCTCGTTGTCGGCGGAGATGACGAGGTTGATCACTTGGATCTCATTGCGGAAGCCCTTGGGGAAGAGCGGACGAATGGGTCGGTCGATGAGGCGGCAGGTCAGCGTCTCCTTCTCATCGGGCCGGCCTTCGCGCTTGAAGAAGCCCCCGGGGATCTTCCCGCCCGCGTAGGCCTTTTCGCGGTACTCCACGGTGAGGGGAAGGAAGTCACGGCCTTCCATAGGCCCGCGCGCCGCCACTACGGTGGACAGCACCATGGTGCCGCCGAAGCGGACGACCACGGCGCCGTCGGCCTGCTTGGCGACCTTGCTAGTTTCCAGTGAAAGGGGGCTGCCGTTGAGCTTGATCTGTACGGTGTGGCTCGTCATGAAAGTGTCTTTCTCCAGCCATATGGCGTGGGAACAGCCATCAAAGCGTCGGCGGCCGGCACGGAGACGGCAGCAAGCGGTGCCTGGGCTGATTCGGGGGTGAGGGTGGCGAGGATGGTGTGGGCTCGGCTCGTCCGAGCCGTTGAAGGTCGAAACCAGCCGGAGCCCGCGGTCACTTGCGGATTCCGAGCTTGTCCGTCAGGACTCGGTAGCGCTCCGCGTCCTTCTTCCTGAGGTATTCCAAAAGGCCGCGGCGCCTGCCGATAAGCATGAGCAGACCGCGGCGGGAGTGATGGTCTTTCTGGTGGGTCTTGAAGTGATCGGTCAGTCCGTTGATCCGCTCGGAGAGCAATGCGA
The DNA here is from genome assembly GCA_035311385.1 of Candidatus Methylomirabilota bacterium. GTDB lineage: Bacteria > Methylomirabilota > Methylomirabilia > Rokubacteriales > CSP1-6 > AR37. Next base: position 3,279 of record DATGCY010000479.1, on the reverse strand, counting down.
TCTGCACTTCCGGCGATCCCGTATCGCCGTCGTGCGTCTTGAACTGCTCGATGAGACCCTTCTTCTTGTCGATGGACAGCCGCATGCCAAGCTCCTTCCGGGGGTTCCCCCCCCAATCGCCACGCTCCCAGAGCCCTTGCTGCGGCTCCCAGGGAACGGGTTCGTGTGGACGGCGTAAACCTGCAAGGACACAGGGAGTTTAGCATGGCGACCACTTCCTGTAAAGGCGTGACAGCGTCTAAGTCGCACGCGGGGCTCGCGGCCTCGCGCGACGCGCGCGCGCGGATTCGATATCGGCCATCACCTGTGCCTTGAGAGCGTCCACCCCGGAGAACTTCATCTCAGGCCGGATGCGCTCGAGGAACTCGAGACGGAGCGTGCGGTCGTACAGGTCACCGGAGAAGTCCAGCAGGAACGCCTCGACCCAGTACTGGTTCTCCTCGAAGGTGGGACGATAGCCGACGTTGACCACCGCGTCGGCGGCGCCGCCTTCCCACGATGCGCGCGCCACGTACACCCCGGCCGCCAGCACGAGCGGGCGATCCGGCTTGAGGTTGGCCGTGGGAAAGCCGAGGGTACGTCCCCTCCCCGCTCCCCGCATCACTGTTCCGGAGATGGCGTAAGGATGGCCGAGGAGCTCGGCCGCGCGTACGGCATCGCCCTTCCCGAGGAGCCGGCGTATCGCGCTCGAGGACACGGTCTGCCCCTGGAGGCGGAGGGGCGGCAGCACGCGCGCAGTGAAACCGCGGGGAGGTCCCAACTCGGTGAGGAGCGCGGCGGTGCCGCGCGCGTCGTGCCCGAAGGTGTGATTAAAGCCCACCACCACCTCGCGCGCCTGCAGCATGCCCACCAGAACCTCGTCCACGAAGGTCTCGGCTTCCATCCGCGAGAACTCGAGGGTAAATGGGATGATCAGCGCGGCGTCGGCGCCCAGTCCCTTCATGCGGTCGAGGTTGTCCTCCAGGGAGGCGACGGGCACGCCGGCGTTCTCGGGCCAGAGCACGCTCGCGGGATGGGGATGGAACGTACACACCACCGAGGGCAGACCGAGGGCACGTCCCCGCTCCACCGCGGTGCTGATGAGGAGCGCATGGCCCAAGTGGATGCCGTCGAAGGCACCGAGCGCCGTCACGCAGGGGCGCAGGTCAGGCGGGTAGGACGCGAGGCCGTGGAGGATCCGCATGGAGGAGACGTTCCGGCTTCACGAGGGCACCGCGCCTCACGCCGATGCCGAGGAGCAGGCCGTCCGGTCCGTACACGCGGACGAGTCCGGACGCCCCGGGCTCCGTCACCGACTGTCCATTCACGAAGGCCCGCGTCCCCTCTTCCGACAGCCGCGTCTCCGGCATCGACTCGAGGGCGGAGTCGAGCGGCAGCAGATACGGCCACAAGGCGCCGCCGTCGCGCGCCTCCCGCACCAGGGTCCACGGCGCCGCGTCTTCCAGCCGGTACGGACCCACCCGCGTCCGCACGAGCTTGGCGAGGGCGCCGCCGCAGCCCAGAGCGGCCCCGAGATCCGCGGCGAGGGTGCGCACGTAGAAGCCCTTGCCGCAGTGGACGCGGATCACCAAGTCGGGCGCCTCCAGCGCCTCGAGGTCGATGGCGTACACCAAGACCTCGCGGGGTGCCCGCTCGACCTCGACACCCTCCCGCGCCAGCTCGTAGAGTCGGCGCCCCTCGTGGTGGAGAGCGGAGTACATGGGCGGTACCTGCTGGATCGTGCCCACGAAGCGCTGGAGGGCTCTCGTCACGACGACCGCGTCGAGATTAGGGACGGTCCGCGTCTCCAGCACGGCGCCCGAGAGATCCTGGGTATCCGTGGCCACTCCGAGCCGCACAGTGGCGAGGTATTCCTTGTCGAGGTCGACGAGATAGGGCGTGAGCTTCGTCGCCTCGCCGATCAGGATGGGCAGAAGGCCGGTGGCCGCCGGATCGAGGGTGCCGCCGTGGCCGATCTTGGGCGCGCGCAGGACCCGGCGGAGCTGCGCCACCACCTGGAAGGAGGTGACGCCCTCGCCCTTGTCCACGGGCAGGACGCCCGAGCGGGAGTCTCGCCTCACGTCGAGCGCCCCGCAACCATCGCATCCTTCACAGCGGCGAGGAGCGCCGCCGTCGCCTCCTCGAGCGTACCGGAGAGCGTGCACCCCGCGGCATTCTCGTGGCCACCGCCTCCGAAGCGATGGGCGATGGCATTCACGGCCACCTCGCCCTTGGCACGGAGACTCGCCTTTACCCGCCCCGGCTCGTCCTCCCGGAACAGGACGGCGACTTTGACGCCGCCGATGGAGCGCGGATAGCCGACGAGGTCCTCCGCGTCGAGGAACTCGCGCGAGACGAGGTCGCGCGGCACGGTGAGCCACGCCACCCGACCGTCATCGCTCACCTCGACACGGCGGAGCACCTCACCGAGCTGGGCCAGGGTGTCGCGGGCACGCTGCTGGTAGAGCCGGTCAGAGACGAGCGAGGGATCCGCCCCCGCCGCGGTGAGTTCGGCGGCGATGCGGAAGGTCCGCGGCGTCGTGTTGGAGTAGCGGAAGGACCCGGTGTCGGTGTGAATGGCCGTGAAGAGATTGAGAGCGACCGCGGGCGTGATGCGGAGGCCAAGCGCCTTGAGAAGATCGAAGATCATCTCGCCCGTGGCCGCCGCGGACGGATCGATCCAGTTGATCGTCCCGTAGCGTCGGTTGTCGGGATGATGATCGATGTTGATCACGCGGCTTCCCGGGCCGCGTGCCCCCTCGAGGAGACCCTCCGAGCGATCGGGATTGGGGCAGTCGGTCATCACGATCAGCTCGAAGCGCTCCGGAGCCGTCTTCCAGACTGACCAGCGGTCGGACCCGGGCAGGAAGTCGAGCACCTCGGGCACGGGATGCGGCCCGGCGAAGGTGACGGCGGCCCCCGACGCGCCCAAGGCCAGGCCCAGGCCGAGCAGGGTGCCGAGGACGTCTCCGTCCGGGTGGACGTGACCGAGGCAGAGGACCTTGTCGGGCCTCTCGCGGAGCGCGGCGAGGATCTCGTCGGGCGGCTTCACGGAGAAGCCGCCGCGGGTCTCCGTCACTCGTCGGCCTCCGGCTCTGCCGACCGGAGTCCGGCGAGGAGGGACTGGATGTGGGCGGCGTGCTCCATGGATCGGTCGGGCCGGAAGGCGATCTGGGGCGTGACGCGGAGATCCAGGTGCTTGCGCAGCCAGTTCCACACGAATCCCCGAGAACTTTCCAGAGCCTTGAAGGACTTCGCCCACTGATCCTCGGGGCCGAGCACCGAGACGTAGACGCGGGC
>DATGCY010000478.1:0-4453 GCA_035311385.1 Candidatus Methylomirabilota bacterium | reverse complement strand
GTCTGGCTGATCTGCACGTTCTCGATCTTCATGCATCCGACGGGCATCGAGCAGGGCGACGGCCAGCGCCCCGCGATCATGGAGAAGGTCCGCTGGTCACGTCGGGTGGTGGACGAGAATTTCCCCCGCCATCTCGCCTCGGGCATCCGCTTCGCCTGTGGCACCGACAGCATGCACGGGCTCATGCCCTTCGAGCTGCAGACGCTCGTGCGGCTCGGCGTGTCTCCGCGTGATGCCCTCCTCGCCGGCACCCGCTGGGGGGCCGAGGCGTGTCGGGTCGACCGAGAGGTGGGAACGATCGAGCCCGGCAAGCGAGCGGATCTGATCGCGGTGGAGGGCGATCCGCTGAAGGACATGACGTCGCTCGAGCGTGTGAGCCTCGTGATGAAGGACGGGCAGATCTACCAGGGAGTCTCGCGCTCGGATGATGTGTGACGCCATACGAGGCCGGGCAGCCGTTTGAATAATTCGGGCGAGGGGGACGAGCGATGAAACACGCACGGGATGAAAGCGAGAGCAGGGCCACGCTGTCGCGGCGCCAGTGGATCGCCGGCGCCGCGAGCATCACTGCTGGCGCCGGTCTCGGCGCGCTCGGCGTTCCCATGCCGCGGGTGGCCTTCGGCCAAGGCACGCCCAAGCGCGGCGGAGTCCTCCGCGTGGCTACCGTCGACAAGCCGGTGAACATGGACCCGGGCTTCGCCCAGCTCTACTCGTCGCTGCAGGTCTACCAGAACGTCTACAACAAGCTCGTGTACGTGGATGAGGCCGGCCAGTTCATCCCCGGCCTCGCGAAGTCGTGGAAGCAAGAGAACGAGAAGAGCTGGCACTTCGATCTGGTGGACAATGCCGTCTTCCACAACGACGAGCCGATGACGTCGAAGGACGTGGTCTTCACCTTCACCCGCCTTCTCGACTCGAAGAACAAGCTGCCCATGCGTGTCTTCTTCACGCCCGTCGAGGCCGTGGAGGCCGTCGGCCCGTACCAGGTGCGCTTCCACCTAAACCGGCCCTTCGGGCCGCTGCTCGCCACCCTCGCGCAGTCGACCGAGATCGTCAACGAGAAGGCGCTCCAGGCCAAGGACCCGAAGCTCTTCCCGATCGGCACCGGGCCCTATCGCTTCGTCGAGTGGGTGAAAGACGACCATGTCACCCTCGAGCGCTGGAACAAGTACTTTCGCCCCGGCCGCCCCTATCTCGACCGGATCATCTTCCACGCGCCCGCCGACGACACGGTGCGGCTCACGGGCCTGCAGACGGGACGATTCAACTGGATCCAGACGGTGCCGCCGCAGCGGATCCCGGAGCTGGAGCGCGCCCGCGACCTCAAGTCCTCGCCGGGCCGCCCCTACTTTCCGTTCTTTTTTATGCTGAACGCGAGCCGTCCGCCGCTCGGCGATCGGCGCATCCGGCAGGCGATTGCCTGGGCGCTGGACCGCTCGGAGATCGTGAAGCTCGTCTACTTCGGGAGCCACGTCGTCACGGCCGAGCCCACGCCCGAGCCGAGCCCCTGGGGGACGGGGGTCAACGCGCACAAGGGCGGTCCTGACCTCGCCCGCGCGAAGCAGCTTCTGAGTGATGCCGGTGCGGCCACCGGACTGACGCTGACCTACCTCGTGAAGTCGCAGGTGCCCGTGCTGGTCAAGACGGGCGAGATCCTGCGCGAGCAGCTCAAGAAGGTCGGCATCACGCTGGAGGTGCGACCGCTCGAGTCCGGGCAGTACTTCGAGGAGCTGGTCGGCAAGAAGTTCGACGTGGCGGCAGCGTGGTGGAGCGTGACCGTCGATCCCGATCTCTTCTACTACCCGCTCCAGCACTCTGCCTCGCCCTGGAATTTCTGCGGCTTCAAGTCGGAGGAGGCGGACCGACGCATCGATGCCTTCCGCGCTGCCCCCAGCCTGGCCACCCGCAAGAAGATGTATCCGGAGATGGTGCGGTGGTTCCAGGAGGAAGGATCGCTGATCGTGTTCAGCAACGAGATCCAGCGCTACTGGATGAAGCCGAACGTGCAGGGTTCGGTGCCGCTGTCGTCGCTCGAGCTGCGCTTCGAGGACACCTGGATCGCCTGATTGCGCTGAGCAGACGCCACGCCGATGTCGTCGCCCTGGACCTATGCGGCTCGCCGGCTCGCCCTGGCCGTGCCGCTGCTCCTCGGCATGAGCGTGCTCGTGTTCGGGCTCATCCGGCTCGTGCCCGGCGATCCCGCCGTCGTGGTTCTCGGCTACAAGGCTACGCCGGAGGCGGTCCGCGCCCTCCGCGAGGAATTCCATCTGGACGAACCCCTCCCGCGCCAGTACCTGACCTGGCTTGCCGGCGTTGCACGCGGCAACTTTGGCCTGGACTTTCGACAGAACGAGCCGATCGGCCGGATGATCCTCGATCGTCTCCCCGTCACCGCCGAGCTGACGCTGCTGGCCACGGCGTGCGCGGCGCTGATCGGCGTGCCCCTCGGGCTCCTCGGCGGCGGGCACCGGGGTGGCGTGGCCGACCGGGCGTCCCTCACCATCGGGCTGGTGGGAATTTCCATCCCGGACTTCTGGCTGGGCATCATGCTGATCCTGCTCGTCTCGCTCGGCCTTGGGCTGCTGCCCTCAAGCGGGTTCGTGGCGTTCGCGGAGAGTCCGGTCGACAACCTGCTTCACCTGGCGCTGCCCGCGCTCACCCTGGCGTTCAGCCGCGCGGCGGTGCTGGGACGGCTGACCCGCGCGGCCGTGCTCGATACGGTGCACTGCCGCTTCGTGCAGTACGCACGCGCCAAGGGCCTCGCCGAGCGCGCCGTGTTATTCCGCCACGTGCTGCCCAACGCTGCCATTCCCATCGTCACCGTGCTCGGGCTCCAGGTTGGTTACATGCTGGGTGGCGCCATCGTCGTCGAGACCATCTTCACACTGCCCGGCGTGGGGCGGATGACGCTCGACGCCGTTCTGGAGCGCAACTATCCGGTCGTGCAGAGCACGGTGCTGGTCATCGGGGCGATGTTCCTGCTGGTGAACCTGGCAACGGACATCCTCTACGGCATCATCGATCCCCGGGTGACGCGGCGGTGATGCTGCGCCCGCTTCCGCTAGGTCCGGCGCGCGTTGCGCTCTCCGGGTTGCTGGTGGTCGGAGGACTGGCGCTCCTTGCCCTTGTCGCCCCCATGGTGCTTCCGGGAAGCCCGACGGAAATCTCGAAAGAACTCGCCATGCGCCCGCCGACCGTCGCCGAGCCCTTCGGCATGGATGATCTCGGCCGCAGCGTGCTGAGTCGCGTTGTCTACGCGTACCGCGTCTCGCTCGGCGTCGCCCTCATGTCGGTGGCCCTCGCGCTCGTGATCGGCGGACCGCTCGGGCTGGTCGCCGGCTACTTGGAGGGCGTGCCGGATCAGCTCATCATGCGACCGCTCGACGTGCTCATGGCGTTTCCCGCGATCCTGCTCGCCATCGCGCTGATGAGCGTGTTCGGCACGGGCGTCGTCCTCGTGTCTCTGGCCCTCGCCGTCGTCTACCTGCCGATCGTCGCCCGCGTGGTGCGGGCAGCGGTCCTGGCCGCGAAGGTGGAGATCTACGTGGACGGCGCGCGCGCGCTCGGCGCCACTGGGCCCCGCCTCATCCTGGGCCACATCCTGCCGAACGCGGTGACGCCCATCCTGGTCCAGGCCTCGGTTCTGATGGCAATCGCCATCCTGGTGGAAGCCTCGCTATCGTTCCTGGGTGTCGGGGTTCGGCCGCCGACGCCCTCGCTCGGCCTGATGCTGGCTGACGGCCGCGGGTTCATGCTCCAGGCACCCTGGATGGTGGTGTTTCCCGGCCTCGCCATCATGATCGCCGTGCTCGGCTTCAACATGATGGCTGACGGCCTGCGCGACTGGCTCGACCCGCAACGCGGGGTGGGTCGATGAACCCGGACAGAACATTGCTCGACCCTCAGCGGCAATCGATGACTACAACATCCAAGCGTCGCATTCGGCGCTCGCAATGCGGAGCCCGGCCGAGTACCGGGCGGAGGTTACTCTAAGGTCCTCGGGGTGTGCAGCACTTTGTGGAGCGCTCCGCGTTCACGAAGCGGCTCGCCGAGTTCCTCGGCGCGTAGCCGCGCGGCGTCAAACGCCCGCGCTCACTTCCCCGTCCAGCGCACGTTCTTCAGCGACTGGTAGATACCGGCGAAGGTCGGAATCGGCACGAAGCCGTCGTATCCCGCGCGCGTCACGTAGACCTGCTGCTGGAAGTAGAGGAACACGTAGGGCGCGTCCTCCATCAGGAGCTTCGAGAATTCCGCGTAGTGCTTCTTGCGCTCGGCGGTGTTGGCGGTGCGGCGCGCTGCCTCGAGCGCCTCATCCACGCGCGGGTTCTTGTAATGGGCGAAGTTGCGGCCCTTCCACTGGCTCGAGTGCCAGATGGTGTAGGCGAAGGGGTCGGGATCGTGATGGTTGGTCCAGTTCACCACGATGCCCTCGAACTCCGAGGCGAAGAGCTTC
>DATGCY010000477.1:0-10624 GCA_035311385.1 Candidatus Methylomirabilota bacterium | reverse complement strand
ACCTCGGGCTGCCCGAGCAGGACGTGCGGGTCATCTGCCGCGATGTCGGCGGGAGCTTCGGCATCAAGGTCCACATCTACCCCGACGAGATGGCGACCTGCGCGCTGAGCGTCATGCTCGGCCAGCCCGTGAAGTTCACCGCGGACCGCCTCGAGTTGTTCGTGAGCGACATCCACGCGCGCGAGCATCGGGTGAAGGCGGAGCTGGCCGCGCGCCGGGATGGCACGATCCTCGGCATGCGCGTGGACGACCTCACGGGCATCGGGCCCTACTCCGTGTACCCGCGCACGAGCGCGGTGGAAGGCAACCAGACGGTGCGGCTCGCTCCCGGCGTCTACCGCTTCCGCGGCTATGCCGCGTCGCTCCGCGTGGTCTTCCAGAACAAGACGCCCATGTGCCAGTACCGCGCGGTGGGGCATCCCATCGCCTTCGCGGTGATGGAGGCCATGGTCGATCGCGCCGCGCGGGAGCTCGAGCTCGATCCCGTCGAGATGCGCCGGAAGAACTACGTCACCGCCGACATGTATCCCCACACCTCACAGACCGGCTACTTCTTCGAGCGCCTCTCCCACGAGGAGGCGCTCGACGAGCTCTTGCGCATCTCCGACTACCGCACCCTGTGCGCGGAGCGCGACGCCCTCCGCGCCCGCGGCATCTACCGCGGGCTCGGCCTCTGCGCCTTCATCGAGCTGACCACCCCCGGCCCCGCCTTCTACGGGGTGGGCGGCGCCCGCATCTCCTCCCAGGACGGCTGCACCGTCAAGCTCGAGCCGTCGGGGAAGCTCACCTGCCTCACCGGCGTGACGGAGCAGGGGCAGGGGACGGACACCATGATCGCGCAGGTGGTGGCGAGCGCCGTCGGCGTGGCCTTGGAAGATGTGCGCGTGCTCACCGGCGACACACTGGTCTCACCCTATGGCGGCGGCACCTGGGCTTCGCGCGGCGCGGGGATTGGCGGGGAAGCAGCACTCCAGACGGGCCGGGCCCTCCGCGACAACATCCTCAAGGTCGCCGCGGCGATGCTCCAGTGCGAGCCCGATGACCTCGACATCCGCCTCGGCAAGATCGTCGACGCGGCCACGGGCGAGGTCAGGCTCGAGCTGCCCGAGCTGGGGCGAGTCGCCTACTTCCGTCCCGACACCCTGCCCAAGGACTTCCAGTCCGAGCTGACGGTGACCCGACACTACGTGCCGCGACACCAGGGCTTCGCTTTCACCAACGGCATCCAGCTTTCTCACGTGGAGGTGGACGCGCAGACGGGCTTCGTGCGCCTGCTCAAGCACTGGTGCGTGGAGGACTGTGGCCGCATCATCAACCCGCGGCTCGTCGACGAGCAGATCCGCGGCGCCATCGTGCAGGGCATCGGGGCCGCGCTGTACGAGCATCTCGTCTACGACGAGCAGGGCCAGCTCCTCACGGGCACCATGATGGACTACCTCGTCCCCATGGCCCCGGAGATGCCCGACATCGTGGTCGGTCACGTGGAGACACCGACCGCGTACGCCGACGGCGGCTTCAAGGGCGCGGGCGAGGCGGGCACAGCCGGGGCGCCCGGAGCCGTGCTGAACGCGGTAAATGACGCCCTGGCTCCGCTCGGCGCGCGCGTGACCGCCCAGCCCATCACTCCCGAGGTCGTGCTGCGCGCGCTGGGGACGCTCTGAGGCCTTTCTACTCTGGCCAGAACTATTCACGAACAGACGGAGCGCGAGGCGGGTCGGGTCCCGTCGTCGGGGGGCGGGGCAGCGCTCCAGCTGCGTCACCCGCTCGCCTGAATCGCCGCCCTTCCGGGCGGCGCACAGGACGAGGTGGTCCCCCTCCGCCGGAGCGCTGCCCCGCCCCCGCCGCCACCCGACCCGATTGCACGTGCGGCTCTTGGGAACAATCCAGGCTCGAGCACGATCGGCACGCGCAAGAACCGTATTGGGCGATCAGCCGTCGTGGCGGACGAGGGTCGGCACGTAGACGGCCTCGCGTCCGGTGATCCGGGCTCCCGCGCGCGTGTAGACTCCCGCGATCTCGTTGCCGGTGAGGAAGACGCCGACGATCAGGTGCCGCGCTTCGCGCCTCCAGCCGCGACCGGTGGCCACAGGGATGCGCGCGCTCGCCACGTCGAGGCGTTCCTGGTAGACCACGGCCGCATCGAGGAACCGCCGGCGCTCCCGGGCCGAGACCTCGCCCGAGAAGCGCACGCCGCGCCCCTCGCGCTCCAGATAGGGCTTGATCACGTAGTCGCGCCGACCGAATGCGCGGCCATCGAGGGTCGTCCTGGTCACGTAGCGCGTGATCGCGGCCGCCTCGGCGGGAGGAAAGAAGCCCTCCTCCTGGAGCTCCCAGAGAAGCGCGAGGAAGGCCTTGCTCTGCGGGATCAACGACGCGGGGGACGGCAGCATCGCGATTCGACCGGCGGCGACGGCGGAGAGCAGCGGACGCCAGCGCGCCTCGGCGAGCCAATCCAGCGGGTAGTAGCGGTAGAGGAGAGCCAGCGGCCGGCCGCCCAGGGTGACGCGGCCGCCGCGCACGGCGAGATCGTCCACCGTGCCGAGGCGACAGCGCGCGCGAGGCAGGGCGAGCCGGGCGGCGCGCGCATGGGCGCGCAGCTGATCGGCGTCTTCGGGCATGCCGAGAGCGCCGACCAGTCCGACGGAACGTACGCGCTCGGCCTCGCCCACTCCGAGGGCGTGCTCGGCGCAGCGCCGCCAGCTTGCCGCGAGCCGCCGCCAGAAGTCCAGTGAGGGCGCCGTCGCGCTTGCGTGCCGTCGCGCCACGTCACCCTCGATGGACCCAGTCTCCCAGAGCCCGGCGGGCGTGTCGCTGTTGATCTCGAGGAGCTTCCAGCCTTCGCTCGTCCACGCCCAATCGAAGCGAGAGAGCAGGTTCCAGTCTTCGGTCGCCGTGGGTTGGGAACAGAGCCGGGCGACAGCCTCGGGAATGCCGAGCACGCCCAGCAGCTCGGGGCGTCCCGTCAGGTGAGCGAGGACGCGATCCACGGCGCGGCCCACGACGAGTGTGGCGTGAGCGAGATCGTCCCAGCTTCCCGGCGTCAGGCCGATCGCTGCGAGGGTGAAGTTGGCGAGGCCGTCGGTCCAGCTATTGGTGTAGCCGTCCAGGGCATGGCGGTCGGCGATCGTTCTCCAGACGAGTCCGGCGTCGCGTCCCCATCTGATGCCGTGCGGCTCGAGGACGGTCGGGCCCACCGGCCGCTCGCCGCTGAGCACCAACGGTGCCCACCATGTGGCGCTTTCGTCGGTCAGCGGAGTCGGCTGGAAGCGAGGACAGATGCCGGCCGGCTCGCCGTCGGCGAGATACACCCCCCAGTTGACGTAGCCTGCGCGACCACCGTCAGCGGACGGTAGCCAGCATCGTCTGGGCGGGATGAAGGCCTGCACGATCCACTCGTCCGGTGCGGCGGAGGCCGCGTCGAGCACACTCTGCCACGCTTCGACGGAGGCGAGGGCGCCCAGGACGACACGCTCGGAGTAGCGGCCGAGCACGGGCTTGAGCACCCAGTCCTCGGGACGCGCCCGCGCGCGCTCCAGCCAGCCCGCTGAGGCGAGACTGGTCGGCGGCACAAGCCGTTCGACCACTTGGGCTTCCACGGTCGTGAGCCAGTCACCGCGGCGAAGCAGCGTCCAGAGCGCGGCGAAGGCGCTCTTGGCCTGGGCCACCACGGCGCGCGGATCATTGAGCCATACGACACCGCTCTCCAGCAGCGCGCCCGCAGCGGGGAGTTCGTGGAGATACTCCGTGGGGCAGTGGCGGAGGACGATGTCGACAGGACGGCCGTACGCGACAGCGCGGCCGTCCTCGACGGTCAGGGAGTGCGCATCGACCACCTCCCACGTCCAGCCCAGGGCCGCCGCCTCGCGACCGAACAGATATGCAAGCCGGAACTCCTCGCGATGCCCAGGGTCGCAAAGAATGGCGAGTCGTGGGCACGCAGGCCCTCCCTGCCGGCGCCCGGCCGCGGCAAGGGCGCGGCGAAAGCGGGCGCGAGCGCCGCGATTCGGATTGCCGCGCGCCGGCCCGAGCTCCTCCGCAGCCCAAATCTCGCGCTGGCCCGCGGGCTTGTCGCAGTTGTACTCGAGGGCGGCGATGCCGCCGCCCATCCGCTCGAACATGTCGAAGCGTCCCCAGAAGAAGGGCGCGCCCAGCGGGCCGCGCGCGTAGATCTCCTTGGCAAGCGGGAAGTCGGGAAGCGGCAGGCCGTCGAGCGCCCTATCGCGAGCGAGGAGCCCGTCGGCGAGGCGTCTCAGCAGCCGATCGAGGGCGACCGCGGACTGGATGAGATCAGCGGCGCAGGCGGGATCGAGAGCGAGCGGCTCGCGGCATGCGACGCCGTCCTCTCCTGGCGCGCTCTGCTGGCACCAGCGGACGAGGAGACGATCGGAGAGCGCACGGCCGGCGCGAACGCGCCGCGCCTCAGGCGGAGGCGCCAGGCGCGCCATGATAGCCGCCGGCGGAGACCTTGCCCCCTGACCAGCGTCCGCCCTGGTTCGAATAGCGCGAGTACGACGGCGGCTCGGAATAGTAGTAATAGGTGCCCCCGAAGCTCGTCCGGTAGTAGCGTCGGCCGTCGGGGCGACGCTCCCAGCAACCGTTGGAATCGTCCCAGCCCGCCGAGCCGGGCGCGATGGCCTGCTGCGGACGGCAATCGGGAGCCTTCGCCGACTCCGGCCGCGAATCGCAGCCGGCGAGCGCGGAGGCGGCGAGGATGCCCGCCGTGAGGTGCAGAGCCAGCCGCCGATCGATCGGCGGCGCGCGCTTCTTCGTGCGCTCAGCCACGACGGCCGATTCCGGGGGTGACGGTGACGCGAAGCCGCGTGCGCAGATAGGCGAGATAGGCGGCGAGGTCCCCCGCCGGCCGGTGCCAGACCCAGGCCTGAACCCGACGGACGCCCAACTCGTGGAGGTGCTCGAGGCTCGGCAGGTCCTCCTCGCCGAGGAGGTAGCGATTGTCGAGGGCGCCGACACGCTTTTCGCCGTGACGCGCGCTGTCCAGGAGGAGACAGGCGCCACGCCGAGCAGGCACGCGCGCGATCCTCCGTCCCAAGCCGAGCAGGAGCGGGATCTCCTCGCGTCCGTCCAGCGTGCCCTCGGGGTCGTACCAGCCGTTCCAGGCCAGCGCCGAGGCGATGCCGAATCGCCTCCTCAGCTCGTAGGCAAACCAGAGGGCGACTGGCCCGGGCAGGTCGAAGATCCAGAGCGTGTCGCGGACAGGAAAGGGCAGCTCGCGCAGGAGCCGCTCGAGCCGAGCATGTTCCTTTTTTCGCCGGGACGCGTTCGGGATGCGGCCTCGATAATAATGGGCGGAGGCGAAGGGCGTAGCGCGAAACCAGGGCTCGAGGGCGCCGACGCCACGTCGCCACGCGCGCATGGCGGAGAGCGCCCGCTCCTCGGAGACGATGCTTCCCGCCATCAACTCCCCAGGAAGTTCATGGCCCCCACCATCACCGCGGCGAGCACGATGAAGAGCCCTTCCAGCTCGAGGCCGAGCATGCGATTGTCCGCCTCGAGCTCAGCGGAGAAATCGCGCGGGTCGAGCCAGTCGTACACTTTGAAGAAGATGAGGACGAGGGCCATGCTGATCACCGTGTCCACGAGCGCCCAGGCGAGGCTGCGCGTGGACTGGATGGCGGCGAGCGAGATGATGGCCAGCGCGATGTAGAGGCCTCGCAGCACGTGCCCCACCGCCGCGTCCTTCCGCTGCGAGGCGACGCGGAGCGAGAAGAGGTTGAGGTGGCCGAAGATCCAGCGCACCACGAAGGCCAGAATCATGAAGCTGATCGCCCAGCCCACGGCAATCGCGTAGCCCTGCACGAGCATCATGGGGCGTCGGCCTTCCGGCTCACGAAGCGGTCGACGGGCCAGAAGCGCCCCACGGAGACGTCCACGAAGCCGCTCGGCCACGCCTCCACGGACAGCCATCCGCGCGGATCGGCCTCGGACCTCAGCACCTGGTAGGAGAGCGTGTCGCCCACCGCCACGTCGACGGGGCCGGCCACGCGCGAGACGGTGGCATTGCCCATCTCCGCCCGCGTGTAGACGCGGCCGTTCCAGGCCGCGCGGCCGTCGGCTCCCACCGCCAGATCGATGTGGTCGTAGCGGACGATCCGGTCGTCCTCGAGGGCGAGCCAGGCGGTGATGCCGCCGCGCTCGATCCTGATCACTGGCCATTCGCTGGAGCCGTCACGGTAGGAAAGCAGCGCCGTCACCTCCCAACGCTCGCCAAGGGCATGGACCTCGTCGCCCAGCGAGAGGGTGGCGAGCGCCTGCGGATCGCCGGCGGGTTTCCGTCCGGGGAAACGGTCGAGCCAGCCCACGCTTTGCCCTCTCTGGCCACGGTGAGACTGCGGAGCGACCGCGCTCAGTATAGATGGCGCGACTTCCCTGGCCAAAAAACGTGGCCAAAGAAGCCGGCCCGGGGGGCTTCGTGCGACTATCCGAACATCGACGACCTTGCTGTCTCTAGGAGAGGGACGATGCCGGGGAAGAGAGCGATAGCGGATGCGAACCGGCCGGGGGTCTGGCGGGACGGGGTGCTCCTCGCCCTGACCTTCGCGGCGGGATGCGTGGACGCGCTCAGTTACCTGGGACTGAGCCACGTGTTCACCGCCAACATGACGGGCAACGCTGTGCTCCTCGGCCTGGCCATCGGGCAAACCCAGGAGCTGCAGGTGGCGCACTCCACCGCGGCCATCGTGGGCTTCGTGGGGGGCGTGGTGGCGGCAGCCAAGCTGGTTGGCCCGCCTCGCGATCGCGTGGTGTGGTCATCGCGCATCACCTTCGCACTCGGCCTGGAGTTCGTGGTGCTCCTCATCTTCGCGGTGGGCTGGCTCGGTGGGCCGCGCACCGCCGGCCACGGGCTCCTCGTCATGATCGTCCTTTCCGGCCTCGCCATGGGGATCCAGAGCGCGGTGGCGCGACGGCTCGCCGTGCCTGGCATCTCGACCACGTACATCACGGGCACCATCACCGCGCTGGTGGCCGAGCTCACCTCCGTTTCCGGCGCCGTGGGTGAGCGGCGGCGCATGACGGCGGTCATCGGCGCTCTCGTGGCGGGGGCCATCACGGGCGGGCTCATGCTCACCCACGCCCGCGCGGTCGCCGCCTTCGTGCCCGCGCTGGTGGTGGCGGCCGTGCTCGTGGCCGTGGTGGGCTTTCCCCGTATCGCCTCGGAGAAGGCGGAGTAAGATGCCGCCAGCGATCGCTCTCGCCTCGGAGGAACACACACCGTGAACCTGCGCCCGATGACCGTGCTGATGCCCTTCTATACGCCGTTCTACACCCCGCTCGCCGCCGGCGTGGCCCTCGGCCATTTCCGGCAGGAAAGTCTCGACGTCACCTGGCAGGCTGCCGCCACCTACGGCAAGAGCACGGTAGACGCCGTGCTCGACGGCAGCATCGAGATCTCCCTCGGCGGCCTCATGCGGAGCTTCGACCTCGCGGATCGCGGAGGACGGCTGCTCCCGCACTTCGCCGAGGTGTGCAGCCGGAGCGGCTTCTTCCTCTTGAGTCGCGAGCCGCGGCCGAGCTTTCGCTGGACGGATCTCGTGGGCAAGACGGTGATCTCCTTCGCGGAGGCGCCCACGCCGTGGCAGTGCATGCTCACCGTGCTGCGCCGCGAGGGAGTGGACCCGGCCTCGGTGCGCATCGAGCGCCATCGCCCGGTGCCCGAGGCGCTGGCCGCCTTTCGATCGGGGCACGGAGACTTCTTCGAGCAGACTCAGCCCATCGTCGAGCAGATGCTCGCTGCCGGCGAAGGGCACCTGGTCGCGTCCATGGGCGAGGCGACGGGGCCCGTGCCCTTCACCTCGTGCATGACCACGCCTGATTTCCTCCGCCGCGAGCCGGAGACGGTGTTGCGCTTCACGCGGGCGCTCTACCGAACCCAGCGCTGGCTCGCCACCCACGACGCCACGGCCATCGCCGAAGCGGTCGCGCCGGGTTTCCCCGACATCGACCGGACGATCCTGGAGCGCGCGGTGGCGAGATTCTCACGGCAGGGCACGTGGTCCGCCGATCCCATCCTGCGCCGTCCCGGCTTCGACTACCTTCAGCGAATTCTCCAGTCGGGCGGCTTCATCTCGAAGACCCACCGCTATGAAGACCTCGTGGACAGTGCCATCGCAGAGCGGGCGGTCGCGGAGGTCGACGGGAAGGGCTGAAGCGCCGAGGCTGAAGCTTCGCCCCCTCACCCTGCCCTCTCCCCCGAGGGGAGAGGGGTCTGCAACTCTCGTCCACGGAGGGGGAGAGGGCAGGGTGAGGGGGGCCGTCGCTACGAGCTGAATTTGTCGGGGAACTGCTTCACGATGGCCTCCGCGAGCGGGTCGGCGATCATCTGCATGTGCCCGGCCGCCGTGCGCACCGCCGTGTACGCCTTGGCGGGGTCCTTGGAGGCCTGGGCATCGATGACCTCCTTCAGGGTCACCACGTGGTGCTTGACGAGGTCGGCTACCACGCTTTTGGGCAGGTTCGGGTTGGCCGACTGAAGGAAGGCGCCGAAGTCCTGCGTGTAGCCGATGAGATCGGCCACCGCCTTGTCCTGCTTGGCCTTGTCGTTCGTGGCCACGCCCACCGTGTAGTCCACCACCATGCCGATGTGCTTCCGCCACAGGGGTAGGAAGGCCTCCTCCGCGCCCTGGCCGTACACGCTGCCAATGGCCTTCGAGATGGCGACGGAGTTGGCGTCGAGCGCGGCGGCGGCGGCCTTGAACTCGG
Source organism: Candidatus Methylomirabilota bacterium (assembly GCA_035311385.1). Lineage (GTDB taxonomy): Bacteria > Methylomirabilota > Methylomirabilia > Rokubacteriales > CSP1-6 > AR37. Next base: position 1,906 of record DATGCY010000477.1, on the reverse strand, counting down.
CATCCCGCCCGCCGAGGGCGGCGCCGGTGGCCGCGGCGGCAAGATAGATGTGCTCCTGAAAAAGCGTGTTGAGAGTGGAGCGAAGCCCCGACGCTTTGGTGCTGGAGGTGGTCATCGCCGCCATGGTGTGACCCTGCTGCGCCTGCGCCCGCGTGACGGGCTGTCCGACGCTCACGACCAGGATCGCCGCGGCCGCGACGGCTCCCACGATGCTCGAGACGACACGCTTCATGGCTCTGTCTCCTCCGTGTGAATGGGTTACTTGACGCGGATCTCGCCGCGCATCGACCGGTGCCGCTCGCAGAAATACGGGTAGACACCGGGCTTCGTGAGATCAACAGCGGCGCTAGCACCCTTGCCCTCGAGGCGATGGCTGAACTTGCCGTCGGGGCTCTCGGGAGTGCCCGACGTCACGGTGTGGGTGATGTCGTCCTGGTTCGTGAAGTTCACGCGCGTTCCCGCCGGCACCTCGGTGAGCGTGGGCTTGAACTGAAAGGTCTGGATGATCACCGTCTGCTCCGTGCTGGCGGACTCGCCGAGCGTCACGAGCAGGCCGAGCGCCACCGCCACCACGCTTGCACACGCGCCCGCCGCCGCCGACCGCCAACTCTGCCTCTCGCCCATCACCGCCTCCTCGGTGGCTGTCTCGCCACTCACGGAGATCTACGGCGCCGGCGTGCGGACGGATTGGGTAAGGAGATGCGGAGAGGCGGCGAGAAAAAGGCGGAACTACTGACTACGCACGGGCAACCCTGATCGGATTGCCGCGGATCTTATTTCGCGAAGCGGCCGGGATTGAAGGCGTCGAGAGCGAGCTTCGTACTCCCGGTGAGGATGAGGTCGGCGATGGCACGGCCCATGGGCGGGCCATACACGATGCCCTTGCGCGCCGCGCCCGTGCCCATATACACGTTCTCGACCCCGGGGACGCGGCCGAGCAGGAGCAGGCCGTCGGACGCGAGCGGGCGCAGGCACGCCGTCTGGTACACGACCTGGGCGTCGGCCATCGCGGGGAGCATCGTTACCAGGGCCGTCCCGATCTCGTCGCGAGCCTCCGCCGTCGTCTCCTCGTCGAAGCCCGCTTCCTCCTCGGTGGTGCCCGCCCACAGGAGACGGTCGGTCTTCGTCGTGGCGTAGTTGTGCCCCCAGCCCACGGAGCAGGTCACGGGCGGCCCCGGCGCTTGGAGGCGGAGGATCTGGCCCTTGAGCGGGCGCACCTCGATGGGCATGTCGATCCAGCTCGACGCCTCGCCGCTCCACGGGCCGAGGCCTAGCACGACCGCGGAGCAGGGCACCTCGCCGCGCTCGAGGATCACGCTCGTGACGCGCCCGCCGGCGCGACGCAGCCCAGTGACCTTGCCGTGCCGCACGGTCACGCCCATCTGCTCGGCGGCGCGGGTGAGGGCGAGGACCAGGCGATAGGGCTCGACGTCCGCGTTGCCATCGATCAGGACCGCGCCGATCGTGTCTTCGGAGATGCGCGGTTCCACGCGGCGAGCTTCGGATGCGTCGACCCAGCGCGCGGAGTAGCCGGCCCGCTGCTGCTGCCACGGCAGGGCGGCCTGGAGTCGACGCGAGTCCGCGTCCGTGAGGGCGAGGGCGAGGGAGGGCCGCACGCGGAAGTCGACGTCCATCTTCGCCTCTTCGACGAGGATCTCTGCCAGCTCGCGATGGAGTCGCATCCCCTCCTGCGCCATCTCCGCCAGAGGACCGGGAATGCCGAAGCCGCTCAGTGGGCTCAGCCCGCCATAGGCGTAGCCGGAGGCGTGGCTGGCGATGGCATCGCGCTCGATGACGACGCTCGCCACTCCGCCCTTCGCGAGGTAGTACGCCGTGGCCATGCCCACGATGCCGCCGCCCACGATCACCACGTCGCCGCTGGTCATGCGAGAGGTCCTTTCCTCCT
>DATGCY010000476.1:0-8885 GCA_035311385.1 Candidatus Methylomirabilota bacterium | reverse complement strand
GCTCAAGCCGCGGGACGAATGGCCAGACCCGAACAAGGAGAAGCTCATCGGGCAGATGACGGCGGCCCTCGCCGACATTCCCGGCATCACCACCAACTTCTCCCAGCCCATCAAGGACAACGTGGACGAGGCGCTGGCCGGCGTGAAGGGCGAGCTCGCCATCAAGCTCTACGGACCCGACATCTTCGTCATGGACGGCCTCGCCAAGCAGATCGTGAGCGTGCTCAAGGGCATCCGCGGGGTGGCCGACCTCGACCACGATCACCTGATCGGCCAGCCGCAGCTCCAGCTCGCCATCGATCGCGCGGCGGCCGCCCGCTACGGCATCAACGTCCAGGACATCCAGGACACCATCGAGGCGGCGACCAAGGGACGCGCGGTGAGCGAGATCTTCGAGCAGGAGCGCCGCTTCAACCTCGTGGTGAAGCTGGGGCAGCCCGGCGAGCCCGCGGCCCGTCTCCGCGACGTGGCGGTGAGCGCGCCCAGCGGCGAGCGCATTCCATTGAGCCAGCTCGCAGAGTTCACCCGCACCGACGGCCTCGCGGAGATCCTGCGCGAGAACAACGTGCGGCGCATGTCCGTGAAGTGGAGCGTGCGCGAACGCGACATGGGCAGCCTGGTCTTCGAGGCGATGGAGAAGGTCGAGGCCGCCGTGAAGCTGCCCCCGGGCTATCGCATGGTGTGGAGCGGGCGCTTCGAGGACCAGCAGCGCGCCCTGTCGCGCCTCTACGTGATCGTGCCTCTGGTCGTCTTCATCATCTTCATCCTGCTCTTCGGCGCCTTCAACTCGGTGGGGGACGCTCTCCTCATCATGCTCAATCTCCCCTTTGCCCTCATCGGCGGCACCCTCGCCCTCTTCTTCTGGCAGAGCAACTTCAACATCTCGGCCGCCGTGGGCTACATCGCGGTGTTCGGGGTGAGCGTGCTCAATGGCACTGTACTCGTGTCGTCCATCCGCCAGGCCTCCGCGGAGGGCCTGTCCATGCCCGAGGCAATCGTGCGTGGCTGCGAGATCCGCTTCCGGCCCATCATGGTCTCGGCCATCGTGGCCGTCATCGGCTTCCTGCCCGCCGCGCTCAGCCAGGGCATCGGCTCGGAGATCCAGAAGCCCCTCGCCCGCGTGGTCATCGGCGGCCTGATCTCGTCCACCGCCCTCACCCTGCTCGCCCTCCCCGCGGTCTACGCGCTTTTCGCGAGGCGCAGCTATTCACGCGAGGCTCCTACCGCCGACCCGCGCTGAAGATAGGCCGGCCCCCGGCGCACGCATGACGCCGAGGGCCGGCCGGTGCTTCAGGCGGTCCTAGATGTCGTAGTAAAGGGCAAACTCGTAGGGATGCGGGCGGAGCCGCACCGGATCGACCTCGTTCTTCCGCTTGTACTCGATCCACGTCTCGATGAGGTCGGGGGTGAACACGTCCCCCTTGAGCAGGAAGGCGTGGTCCTTCTCCAGGTTGTCCAGCACGACGTCGAGCGAGCCGGGGAGCTGCTTGATCTTCTTCTGCTCGGCCGCGGGCAGTTCGTAGAGGTCCTTGTCCACCGGCTTGCCGGGATCGATCTTGTTGGCCACGCCGTCGAGACCGGCCATGACGCAGGCGGCGAAGCTCAGGTATGGGTTGCAGGTCGGATCCGGCGTGCGGAACTCGATGCGCTTCGCTCCCTCGGCCTTGGAGTACATCGGGATGCGGATGGCCGCGGAGCGGTTGCGCTGGCTGTACACGAGGTTGATGGGCGCCTCGTAGCCGGGCACCAGGCGCTTGTAGCTATTGGTGCTTGGCGCGATGAACGCGAGGAGCGCGGGGGCGTGCTTGAGGATGCCGCCGATGTAGTAGAGGCAGGTCTTGGAGATGTCCGCGTAGCCACCCCGCTCGTAGAAGAGGTTCTTGCCGTTCCGCCAGATAGACTGGTGCGTGTGCATGCCCGAGCCATTGTCTTGGAAGAGCGGTTTGGGCATGAAGGTGGCCGTCTTCCCCCACTTCTTGGCGGTGTTCTTCGCGCAGTACTTGTACCAGCACACCTTGTCCGCCATCTTGGTCAGGGTATCGAAGCGCATGTCGATCTCGGTCTGCCCACCCGTGGCGACCTCGTGGTGGTGCACCTCGACGCGGATGCCCACCGACTCCAGGGCGAGGACCATGTCCGAGCGGACGTCCTGGAAGTGGTCCATGGGCGGCACGGGGAAGTAGCCCTGCTTGTAGCGCGGCTTGTAGCCGAGGTTGGGACGGTCCTGCGAGCCCTCGCGGCCCGTGTTCCACGCGCCCGCCTCGGAGTCGATGAAATAGTAGCCGTGGTTGTAGGTCTGGTCGAAGCGGACGGAATCGAAGAAGAAGAACTCGAGCTCGGGCCCGATGTACACGGTGTCGCCCACTCCCGACTTCTTCACGTAGGCCTCCGCCTTCTGAGCCACGAAGCGCGGATCACGCGTGTAGGGCTTGCCCGTGATGGGGTCCTTCACGTTGCAGATCAGCACGAGGGTGGGCACCGCCGTGTAGGGATCCATCTGCGCGGAGGAGGCGTCGGGGATGAGCAGCATGTCCGACTCGTCGATGGTCTGGAAGCCGCGGATCGAGGAGCCATCGAACCCCAGGCCGTCCGAGAAGATGCCCTCGTTGAGCTCGGAGATCGGAATCGAGAAGTGCTGCCACAGGCCGGGGAGATCGATGAAGCGTAGATCGACGATGCGGGCGCCCTTCTCCTTGGCCATCTTCACTACGTCCTTCGGGGTCATGCCATCCGCCTCCTTTGAAATGACGTGGAACGAAAAATGCCGCGCCGACGGAGCCACGATGCTCCGCCGGCTGCTGGCTACACTAAGCGCATAACTTCAGAGGGTCAATGGGCCGTGTGCTTCGCCTGCGCGGCTTTCATGGCTTCCGCGAACGCGCCGCCGCCTCCGCCGCTCATCCCGTATTCACCGTAGGAGGAGCCGCCCAGCGAGTACGCCGTCTCCGAGTGCTGCGAGAGATCGAGGCCGGCCATCTCGTCGTCCTCGGTCACCCGGAGCCCCATCACGGCATCGAGGACCTTGAGGATCACGATAGTCATCACGAAGCCCAGGACGAGGGTGGCCGCCACCGCCACAATCTGCTTCCAGAGCTGGCCGGGATCCCCGTAGAGGAGCCCGTTGGCGCCTGCCTCGTTCACCGCCTTGGTGGCGAAGATGCCGGTGGCTAGCGCGCCCCACGTGCCGCCCACCCCGTGCACGCCCACCACGTCGAGCGAGTCGTCGTAGCCGAGCTTCGCCTTGAGGTTGCACGCGGTGTAGCAGAGCACCCCGGCGAGGCCACCAATGACCAGGGCGCCCATGGGCGTGACGAAGCCGGCGGCAGGGGTCACCGCCACCAGTCCGGCCACGGCGCCGGAGGCCGCGCCCAGCACCGTGGGCTTGCCGCGAGAGCTCCACTCCGTGAGCATCCAGCCGAGGGCGGCCGCCGCCGCCGCGGTGTTCGTGGTCGTGAAGGCATGGACGGCGAGGCCGTTGGCGGCGAGGGCGCTGCCCGCGTTGAAGCCGAACCACCCGAACCAGAGCAGGCTCGCTCCCATCACGGTGAGGGGCAGGTTGTGCGGGGGCATGGGCTGTTGACCGTAGCCCTTGCGCTTGCCGATGACGAGAACGGCCGCGAGGGCCGAGATACCCGAGGAAATGTGCACCACCGTGCCCCCGGCGAAGTCGAGGGCGCCCAGCTTGTGGAGCCAGCCGCCATCGCCCCACACCCAGTGGGCGAGCGGATCATAGACGAAGGTCGCCCACGCCAGCACGAAGATGATGAAGGTGGAGAACTTCTTGCGCTCGGCGAAGGCGCCCGTAATCAGGGCGGGCGTGATGACCGCGAACATCATCTGGAAGAGCATGAAGGCCTGATGCGGGATGGTCGCGGCATATGCGGGATTGGGCTCGGCTCCCACCCCGCGCAACCCCGCCCACTCGAGGCCGCCGATGATGCCTCCCTTGTCGGGACCGAAGGCCAGGGTATAGCCCCACAGCACCCACTGCACAGAGATGAGCGCGAGGATGATGAAGCTGTGCATGAGCGTGCCGAGCGCGTTCTTCTGCCTCACCATGCCGCCGTAAAAGAGAGCCAGGCCCGGCGCGGTCATGAGGAGCACCAGGGCGGACGACATGAGCACCCACGCGGTGTCGCCGGTGTCGAGCTTGGGGGGAGCGGGAGCAGGCGCGGCGGGAGGGGCGGCCGGAGCCGGCGTCTGTGCCCAGAGATCCCCGGCCAGGCACAGCCCCATGAGGCCCACCAGCAGCGTGAGCATGACGATGCGGCACGCACTCATGTACCGCCTCCTCTTCCTGATCGACGCTCTCACAGTGCGCTCTCGTCGCGTTCGCCAGTGCGAATGCGGACTGCGGTGTCCACGGGGTGAACGAAGATCTTCCCGTCACCGATGTTGCCGGTCTTGGCCGCGTCGGCGAGCACGGAGGCGGCCTTGTCGACCAGGCTGTCCGGCACCACCACCTCGATCTTGATCTTGGGGAGAAAGTCCACGGTGTACTCGCCGCCCCGGTAGAGCTCGGTGTGCCCTTTCTGCCTGCCGAAGCCGCGGACCTCGGACACCGTCATTCCGATCACGCCTATGCCGGTCAAAGCCTCCTTGACGTCGTCCAGCTTGAACGGCTTGATGATGGCCTCGATCTTCTTCATGGTTCCTCCCGAGGCGGGGTGTTCTGCACCTGTCGTGCCGGGCGATGCTATTTGTGCGGACCAGCAAAATCAAAGGCTTCGGAATCAGATCGGGAGGGGCTAAAGCAAACATCTGCCCATTTGATAGGCAGATGTTCAAAAGTGCCTCGGCGCTAGGCAGGGGCCGAGGTCGGGCGGAAGCTCGGAATCAGTCGCGCCAGACGGTCACTTCGGCCGCGCGCCGGCCCTTGCCATTGTCCGCTTCCGCGGGCTGCGGCAAGGCTGCCTCGATGGCCGCCCAGACATTGCGGAGGTCCGGTGTCTTCTGAGCAGGGAACACTCCGGGAATCGCGGGAGGGCTGTCGGTCGTGAAAGTCCCGGAGCAGATGACCACCGGGATCTTGCTGCCACGCCGCTCCATCTGGCGAAGGAATCCCATGCCATCGAGATGAGGCATACGGAGATCCAGGACGATGATGTCGGGCCGGACCCGGTCCAGAGCGGCCAGAGCATCGAGCCCATCCACTGCCTCGAACACTTCGAAGTCACCCTCGAAACCCATCCGGTACAGCGCGCGCCACGCCGGATCGTCGTCAATGAGGAGCATCTTCGTCATAACTCGCACCTCCTACGTAGCTGCAGATGCAATCACACGGCCGGAAGAGGAGGTGCGATCTGGCAGGGACTTACGGGCAGAGTGTCAGAAATGCGCGTCAGAATCAGGACGAAAGCCGTGACACCGTCCACGATGGAACACCGGGCTACCCTCGCCGCTGGGGAATGCCGTGCCGACGCATCTTCGAGTAAAGGGTCGGACGGCGCAGTCCGAGGAGGGCAGCTGCCGCCTGCTTGTTCCAACCCGTCGTCTCCAGTGCCCGCACGATGGACAGGCGCTCGATCTCCTCCAGGGAACCCGAGGGCGGCGCCGGGCTCAGGAGAGGGGCCCCGGCATTGAGCGCCTCGGGCAGGTCGGCCACCGTCACCTCGCGCCCCCGCGCCACGAGCACCGCGCGCTCGATCACGTGCTCGAGCTCGCGGACGTTGCCCGGCCACATGTAGGCGAGGAGCCGGCGGAACGCCTCGGGATCGATGCCCTCGAGCGGCCGGTTGTGCTTGAGGACGAATCGCTCCAGGAAGCCCTTGGCGAGAAGGGGAATGTCCTGGGTCCGCTCGCGAAGGGGCGGCAGCTCCACGGTGACCGTGTTGATGCGGAAGTAGAGGTCCTGGCGGAGCGAGCCGTCCCGCACTGCGGCCTCCGGCTCCCGGTTCGTCGAGGAGATCAGCCGGAAATCCACGGGCACGGCTCGGCTGCCGCCGAGGCGGCGGACGGAGCGGTCCTCGAGGACGCGGAGGAGCTTGGCCTGAAGGTCCGCTGGCATCTCCGTGATCTCGTCGAGGAGGAGCGAGCCCTTGTGCGCCTCCTCCAGCAGGCCGGCCCGCTCCGAGGTGGCGCCGGTGAAGGCGCCCTTCACGTGGCCGAACAGCTCGGACTCGATGAGGTCCTTGGGAAGGGCGGCGCAGTTGATCTTCACGAGCGGCCCTTGGGCGCGCGGGCTCTTGGCGTGCACGGCATTGGCAGCCAGCTCCTTGCCGGTGCCGCTCTCGCCCACGATGAATACATTGGCGTCGGAGGCGGCCACCGAGTCGAGAAGCTCGAAAACGCGGCGCATGGTGGGCGAGCTGCCCAGCATCTCGCCGTAGCCCATCTGCTCGGCGAGCTGGCGACGGAGATCCGAGGTCTCGGCGAGGAGGTGCCGCCGCTCGAGGGCCTTGCCGAGCAAGGTGAGCATCTCCGCGGAGTCGAAGGGCTTGGTGACGAAGTAGAAGGCGCCTTCCTTGGTCGCCTCCACCGCCTTCGAGATCGAGCCGTGGCCGGTCATGATGATCACTTCGATGTCGGGATCGCGGCTGCGCAGGACCTTGAGGAGACCCATGCCGTCGCCGTCGGGGAGAACGAGGTCGACGAGGGCCACGGAGAAATCGGCGTCGTCCATCCGGGCGGAGGCCTCCGAGATGCTCACCGCCGTTTGCACTACATAGCCCTCTCGCTCGAGGATCAGGCGCAAGCCTTCCGCGATCGCGGGCTCATCATCCACCACCAGGACTTCGGGCTTCACGGTGCCTCCACCGGCAGCAGCACGCTGACCTGCGTGCCCCGTCCGAGCTGGCTCCGGATCTCGATGCGGCCGCCGTGCTGCTCCACGACAGAGCGGGCGATGGCCATACCGAGTCCGGTGCCGGTTTCTTTCGTGGTGTAGAAGAGGTCGAAGGCACGGGCGCGCGTCTCATCGCTCATCCCGCACCCCGTGTCCTCCACCAACGTCTCGAGAAACCCACGCGCCGCCGCGCGGGTACGCAGGGTGAGCGTGCCGCCACTCTCCATGGCCTCGAGCGCATTACCGATGAGATTGAGGAACAGCTTGCGCACCTCGCGGGCATCCAGCATGGCCTGCGGCAGGGCAGTATCCAGATCGATCGTCACCTGCACGTCCTTGATCCTGCGGCGCGCCTGGGCGAGATCGAGACACGACTCCACCAAGCCATTGAGGCTGGTGGGAGCCCGCCGAAGCGCGGCGGGCCGCCCGAACTGCGTGATCTCGCGCACCAGCTCCGCCATGTGATCGACCTCGCGGCTGATCCGCCGCGCGACATCCACCCCCTCGGTATCGGAGGCATCGTTCAGGCGCTGCTCGAGGTAGTCCGCGAAGAGCTTGAGCCCACCCAGGGGATTGCGCAGCTCGTGCGCGACCTGGGCGGCCATGCGCCCGAGGGCGGCCAGGGCTCCGCTGCGCAGCCGTTCCAGCTCGCGGGTGTTCTTGAGCGCCACCGCGGCCTGCGAGGAGAAGAGGGCGAGGAGATCCAGGTCATCGGGTGTGGGCTCCACCGGGGTTTCCACTACGAGAGCGCCCGCGGCGCCGCCGCCCACGAAGAGCGGCGCGCCGAGCCGCACACGCCCGTCCGTGTCCGTGACCGCGGTGGGCGCCTTCCGGTCGATGACGGCGCGAGCCGTGCGCGCCAGGTCGTCCAGGAGCCCGACCGCGCTGCCTGCGCTGCCCATGGGGACGAGCCGCCCTTCCTCGAGGAGGAAGACCACCGCCCGTTCCGCCTCCGTCGCCTCGACGGTCGCATGCGCCACCGTGTCGAGCACCCGCTCCATCGTCCCGGAAGAGCCGAGCGCCTCACCTACGGCCTTGAGCAACGTGCGGTCGCGCGTCCAACGGCGCTGGGAGAGGGCGCGCCCGACCTTGCCGCGCAGTTCCTCAGGGACGAAGGGCTTGGTCAAGTAGTCGAAGGCACCCTCGCGAAGCGCTTCCACCGCGTTGTCGATGGTGCCGTGGGCGGTCATGATGAGCACGGGCAGGCGCGGCTGACGCTGGTGGGCCGCCTCCATGAGCTGCAGCCCGCTCGCCGGCTCCAAGCGAAGGTCGAAGAGCGCGACGTCGAAACCACGGCCGTCCAGGAGCGAGACGGCGTCGCGATAGCTCCGCGCGAGTGCCACGTCGAGCCCCATGGATTGCAGTCGCATTTCCAGGACCTCGAGGATGTCCGGGTCGTCATCCACTACGAGCGCACGGCCGTTGGTCATCGCGTTACCTCGGCCGTCTTGGCCGCCGTCGTCGTCTCAGCGGGAGGGCCCCCCGCGCGGGGCAGACGCACCGCGAAGGTGCTTCCCTCGCCTTCGCGGGAGTCGACGCTGACCTGGCCGCCGTGGGCCTCGACCAGCCCCTTCACGATGGCGAGGCCGAGCCCGGAGCCGCCGCGGCCGTGGTGCGCCTGCTGGTACGGATCGAAGATGCGTCCGACTTCGCTCGCGGGAATGCCGATGCCCGTATCCCTGACCGTGAGCTCGACCTCCGCGCCTCGATCGGTGAGGCCGACCTGAATCGTCCCGCCTTCGGGGGTGAACTTCACGGCATTGCCCAAAAGGTTCACCACCACGCGCAGGAGACGGTCCTCATCGCCTTGGATGCCGAAGTCCGAGCCACCCGCGGTGCGGCTCACCGTGAGGCTCTTCTCTTCGATCTGCGGTCGCAGCTCCTCGATGCCATGCACCGCCACCTTCTCCAGGTCGACCGGACGCCGTTCGAGCGGCACCGCGCGCGTGCGCAAGCGAGAGAGCTCGAGGACTTGGCTCACCAGGCCGAGAAGCCGATCCGAGCTGGCGGCGATGATGCCCACGAGCCGGCTCTGCTTGGGCGTGAGCGGGCCCGGTACTCCATCCAGGAGCAGGTGGGTCGCTTCCTTGACGGAGGTCAG
>DATGCY010000475.1:0-7266 GCA_035311385.1 Candidatus Methylomirabilota bacterium | reverse complement strand
GCCGTCGACGGACGAGTTCGCCCATGTCCTGGGCGCGCTCGACGCCTATCGGAAGACGAGCCCGGAAATGGTCGTCGTCGGCCGGATGATCGCCGAGTCGCTGCCCGATCGGACGGGCTGAGGCCTCAGGAGGCGATCTCGCGCAGCCGCTTCTCGAGGTGGCGCCGCTCCGTCTCGTTGGTAACGAGATCGAGAGCGCGCTGGTAGGACTCCGCCGCCTCCGTGTGGCGTCCGAGCCGCCGCAGCAGCTCGGCGCGCGCCACGGGTAGCAGGTGATAGCCGGAAAGCTCGGCGTCGCGATCGAGCTCGGTGACGAGGTGTAAGCCGCGCTCGATTTCTCCCGTCATGGCGAGGGCCACCGCGCGGTTCAGCTCGACCACCGGCGAGGGATGCACGCCGGCGAGGATCCCGTAGAGGGCGGCGATCTGGCGCCAGTCCGTGCTCGCGGCGCTCGGCGCCTGCGCGTGGAGGGCGGCGATGGCCGCCTGCAGCGCGTAGCGTCCGGAGGCGCGGCCGCCGTCGCGCAGGGCTGCCTCCACGAGGCTCATGCCCTCGGCGATCTGCCCGCGGTCCCATCGGCTCCGGTCCTGGTCCTCCAAGAGTACGATGTCCCCCGCATCGTCCAGGCGGCTCGCCCGCCGCGAGTCGTGGAGGAGCATCAGAGCGAGGAGGCCCTTCGTCTCCGGGTGATCGGGCAGGAGCTCCACGAGCATGCGGCCCAACCGGATGGCCTGGTCGCACAGCTCGTGACGCACGAGCTCCTCGCCGAAGCTCGCCGCATAGCCCTCGTTGAACACGAGGTACACCACGAGCATCACCGCCTCGAGCCGTTCGACGAGCGCATCGTCGGGAGGGACCTCGTAGGGAATACGCGCGACGCGGATCTTGGCCTTCGCGCGCACGAGCCGCTGGGCCATGGTCGAGGTGGGCACGAGGAAGGCGCGGGCGATCTCCTCGGTGGAAAGCCCGCCCAGGGTGCGCAGGGTGAGCGCCACCTGCGCCTCCGGGGCGAGGGCAGGATGGCAGCACGTGAAGATGAGCCGGAGCCTATCCTCCGGCACCGGCGCGTCCTCGTCCGCCGACAGCTCGATGTGCCGCGCGATTTCGCCCTGCATCTGCGCGAGGCGGGTGCGGCGGCGAATCCGGTCGATGGCCTTGTGACGGGCCGTGGAAACCAGCCACGCCGCCGGGTTGGCCGGGCTGCCGGTGGCCGGCCACTGCTCGACGGCGACGGCATACGCCTCCTGCAGCGCCTCCTCGGCCACGTCGAAATCCCCGAGCAGGCGGATGAGGGTGGCGAGGATGCGGCCATGGTCCGCGCGAAAGGTTTCCTCGATGCGCATGGTCGCTCTCGGAGCACAGGCTACCCCAGCGAGCGAGCGAGCGCATCTCGATCTACTGCGGCGGCCCGGTCCTCATCGGCCGCACCTCGATGGAGTGACCGGCCCGCAGCAGCGGATGCCTCCGGACGATGGCGAGCGCCTCGTCGAGGTCCTTCACGTTCACGATGCTGAAGCCGCCGAGCTGCTCCTTCGTCTCCGCGAAGGGGCCGTCCGTAGTCTCCACGCGGCCCTGCACCAGCCGCACGGTGGTCGCGGTGCTGCTCGGCTCGAGCGGGTTGCCGGTCTCGTAGACCCCGCGCGTCCGCAGCTCGTCGCTGTATCTGAAGGCCTCTTCGTAGGCGTCGACGCGCTCCTGGGGGCTCAGCGCGCTCCAGCGCTCCTCGTCACGGCACATCAGGAGCATGTAACGCATGCGCGCGACCCTTTCCGCCGCCAGATGGAAGCGATCCTCAATGCGCGAGACTAGCCGTGGGCAGCCCCGCGGGAACCCGCCGCGGAGCGCGGAAGGTGAAGGCGATCGCCACCGCGCCCAGACCAATGCCCGCCGAGCCGATGAAGAGCCAGAAATAGCTGCCGAAGGTGTCATAGAGCCAGCCGCCGGCCAGCGGACCCAGGGACATGCCGAGCGTGGACACGAGGGCCACGGCGCCGAAGGCGGTACCCATGATGCGGGCCCCGAAGTACTCGCGGACCAGGATGGCGTAGAGCGGCATCACGCCACCGTAGGCAAAGCCGAAGAGCGCCGCGAGGGCGTAGAAGGTGCCCAGCTCGCGCGTGAAGAGATACAGGCTCACTGCGAGAGCCTGCAGGAAGAGACCGGCGACCAGGGTCTGCTTGGCGCCCACCCGATCGGCGGTGAGGCCGATGACGATCTTGCCGGCCAAGGAACCCAGTCCCGCCACGCTGAGCACTGTGGTGGCGGCCATGGCCGTCACGCCGTGATCCATGGCATTGGCGACCATGTGAAAGATCGGTCCGGAGTGGGCCGCGCAGCAGGCGAAGTAGGTGAGCGCGATCGCTGCAAACTGCGGAGTGCGGAACACCTGGGCCGCCGTGAACTCGGGTCCCTCGGGGGCACCCTTGGTGACGGCGCCCGGTCCGGCTGTCGGCTCACGGATGAGGAAGGCCGCGGGAATGATGAGCACCCAGGTGATTTCCCCGAGGGTGAGCATGGCGAGCCGCCAGTCATAGGCGGTGATCATCCAGCGCACGAAGGGTCCCACGGTGGACGAGCCGAGACCAATGCCCGCGGAGACGAGAGCAACGGCCAGGCTGCGGTGCTCGGTGAACCAGCGCGTGGTAGTGGCGGTGATCGGGGTATAGAAGCTTCCCGAGGCCGAGCCGACGATCACGCCGAAGAGGAGCTGGAACTGCCAGAGGGTGGAAGCCTGGCTCGCCGTCACCAGGCCGATTCCGAGGAGCACGCCGCCGGCCAGGACCACGGTCCGGGTGCCGAAGCGATCGGAGAGCGCGCCCCATACGAAGGCGCCCACTCCCATGCTGAGCCAGTTGAGTAGGGCCGCCGTCGAGATGCCCGTGCGTGACCAGCCCATCGCTTCGGTCATGGGCTGGAGGAAGATGCCGAGGGAGAGCATCGCCCCCATGCCGATGCAGGTGACCACGAAGCCGACAGCGACGATGACCCATCCGTAGAAGACCTTCATGCCGTTCCCCCTCGCCCGATAGTCGAATGGCACTGCCCGAAATCGACACGCGGGGGCAAGCATAGCCGTTTTGGCGCCGCCGGGTCGCCTCCAGCCCTGGCGGCGACCGCGTCGCCTGAGTCGCGAGGCTTCCCTAGCCTGGCCGGACCCGCCTACCTGATGAGAAGCGCGTATCCGAGCTAGGTTCTCGAGAGGTCCAACCGGGCTGTGTCCGCTGCAGGTCGGCGCCGAACTGAGCTTCGTCCCGGGGGGGCGCGCCCGTGCATCTCCGGCGAGTCGCCGCCATCTCAAGGCCCTACGGAAGCGGCGGGGAGATCCCCCGCCGCCCCGCGTGGGCCCGAACGCCTCAAGGAGTGAGCTGAGCGCGAATCTCCCCGTTGGGATGGGTCACGCTGCGCACGTTGACGTAGAACTGACCTTCCTGGTAGGCCGCGTACTGCTGGTCATTCAAGAAGGTGAAGGGCGGTACGGCCCAGGTCCTATCGTTCACCTTCATCAAGGACACGACTACCGGCCCACTCTGCCCCCGTGGGCCCCGCTCGATATCGACCGCCGCGCCGGTCACCCCGGTGGTGTACACGCTACCCAGGAGCTCCGGGCAGCTATACGAGCTCGCCGAGGATGGGCACTTCGACAGCTGCACGACGATATCGGTGCTGGCCGCGGCACTCGTGGGCACCGCCGGCACCTCCTGATTCCCGCTGAGCCTCAGCGAGCCGGTGCGGGACATTCCCGTGCAGCCGGCAGCCAGCAGCACTGCGAGGATCAAGCCCATCAACGAGGACCACATCGTCATCGAAAGTTGTGTACGCATTGTCCGTTCTCCTTCTTCTGCATCTTCTCGCGACATGGGCGCTCACGGGGTCGGCGTCGGCGCGCTCCAGGCGAAGGCGAGCCGGGCCAGGAGCTCCACGGCCGACGCCCGATCGAAGACCCAGTGAGATGCCGCGGGCTCGCCGCGCGGCCGCCCGACATGCACGGCATAGCGAACCTTTCCTACCTTCGCGAAGCTCTCGCCGGCACCCAGGAGGACGACAATGGGGTGCTCGCGTGCCTCGCTCCTGCGCTGAGCCACAATTCTCTCCAGGTTCGGGCTTGCCCCCACATAGACGACACCCGGGACCTTGATTCGAGTCTCGAGGTGACTCGCTTCTCCCGCGGAGACGATGACCACGCAGGCATCCGAGGCGGTGGCGAGGGCAACGAGCGCCCCGCGCACCAGGAGAGGCACATCGAGGGCAGACCCACCAAGGATGGCTTCGTAGTCGAGGACGATCAGCAAGCTGCCCTGCGATTGCCCCTCCCGGGCAATCTCCTCCGCGAGCTCCCCCGGCTCGGCGGGCTCGCTCTCCCGTGAAGTCTCTGCGCGCGCTTCGCTAGGTACGATCGACATTGGCCATCCTCACGTGCTTGGCGCCAGCCTGGCCGAGCACCGTCTTGAGAACCTCGAGCAATCGCGTGACGCGAAACGGCTTGTCCATGTAGTAGGCGGCGCCGAGCTTCCGGGCCTCTGTCTCGACCTCGGAGCCGCCGAAGGCTGTGACGAACACCACCGGCGTCTCCGGATGATCCCGATGCAGGTGCCGCAGCACGTCGAGCCCGCTCGATCCGGTCATCACCTTGTCGAGGACGACCACGTGTGGGGCCCAGCTTGCGATCAGCGGCATCAGCCCCTCGGCCGCCGCGTGCTCGTGCACCCGAAAGCCCTCGCGTTCGAGGGCATCGCGCAAGAGGGCACGCATCTCCGCGTCGTCGTCGACGATCATGACGCGGGGGGCGTCTATGCGCGGGCGTGCGGCCGGCTCGGTCATGCCTGGCGTCATTGCAACGGAGAGACCATGGGCACGACTCGTCGAGACAGGCGGGCTTACACCGCGGGAACGCGTAACTTTCCGGGGGACGCGGTGACGCCCTCGATGGTTCGGAGAGGGGGTACGCGACGACAACCTGTCGTCCCGGCGACAGGCTGTCCGGCGGACGGGGAGGTGGCTAGGGCTCCTTGAACCGCCGCTGCAGCGTCCGCACCGACACGCCGAGGATCTTCGCGGCAGCCACCTTGTCGCCGCGAACCTCCTCGAGCACGCGCCGGACGTACTGGCCTTCGAGCGTGGCCAGGGTGGGCCGGAAGGGCGAGCTGCTCTCGTCCAGCGTGAACTCGGTGCCGAGATCGGCTCGCGTGATGCGAGGCGTGCGAGCCAGCACCACCGCCCGCTCGATCACGTTCTCGAGCTCGCGCACGTTGCCCGGCCAAGAGTGGCGCTCCATCCAGCCGCGCGCGGACTCGTCGAATCCCTCGATGTGCTTGCCGAGACGACCCGACGTCTCGCGGAGATAGTGCTCGCCGATCAACATGATGTCCTCCGGGCGCTCGCGGAGGGAAGGGAGGCGGATGGGAATCACCGCCAGGCGGTAGTAGAGATCCTCGCGGAAGCGGCCGTCCTTGATCATGGGGGCCAGCTCCTTGTTGGTCGCGGCTACCACGCGGAGGTCGAGCTGGAGCGAAGCGGTGCCGCCGAGCGGCCGCACCGCACGATCCTGGAGCACGCGGAGGAGCTTGGCCTGGGTGGCCACGGGCATGTCGCCAATCTCGTCGAGGAAGAGCGTTCCCCCGTTCGCCGCGGCGAAGAGGCCCTCCCGCCGGCGATCCGCTCCCGTGAACGCGCCCTTCTCGTGACCGAAGAGCTCGGACTCCAACAGCGTCTCGGGCACCGCCGCGCAGTTCACGGCGAGGAACCGCCCTCCGCGCCGCGGGCTCGCCCAGTGAATCGCCTGGGCGACCAGTTCCTTCCCCGTCCCGCTCTCGCCCAAGAGAAGAACGGAGGCGTCGCTCGAGGCCACCGCCCGGATCTGGTTCACCGTCTCCTGCATGACCTTCGAGCGCCCCAAGAGCCGCTCGAGCCCCTGGTGCCGCTCGACCTCGGCGCGCAGCCGCTCGTTCTCGCGACGCAGCCGGTGATCCTCGAAGGCGCGGTTCACCGCCACCGTCACCTCCGCGAGCTTGAAGGGCTTGGCGAGATAGTCGTAGGCGCCCTGCCGCATCGCCGCGATGGCCGACTCCAGGGTGCCGAAGGCCGTCATGAGGATCACGCGCGGAGGGTGCCGGCATTGCCTAGCCGCCTCCAGCACTTCGAGACCGCCCACCTCGTCCATGACGAGATCGGTGACGACGACATCGAACTCCTGAGACGTGAGGGCCTTGAGCGCTTCCCGGCCGCCCGTCGCCGCCACCACCACCATGCCCTCGCTTTCGAGATGACGGGCGAGCATCAGGCTCATGTCGGCGTCGTCGTCGACCACGAGGACGCGCCGCTGGCTCATGCGAGCACCTCGTACGCGGGCAGCCACACGACGAACGAGGAACCCTCCGCGGCTTCGCTCCGAGCCACGATGCTGCCGCCGTGATCGCGAATGATGTCGCGCGTGATGGCGAGGCCGAGCCCCGTGCCTTCGCCCACGGGCTTGGTCGTATAGAAGGGCTCGAAGACCTGCTCGAGAGCATCCCGAGGGATGCCCAGGCCCGTGTCCGTCACCTCCACCGTCACCCCAGGCCGCCCGTCGTTCGAGGAGGGCCACGCCCCGATGCTGATCGTGCCCTCGGAGGGAATGGCCTCCACCGCATTCATGAGCAGGTTGATGAAGACCTGCTGGAGCCGGCCCGGATCACCCGCCACGTCCGGCAGGTCTCCGGGAATGCTCGTGGTGATGGAGATGCCGCGCCGCCGTACCACGTGCTCGAGCAGCGGCAGGAGGCGGCTGATCAGCGCCTCCACCGAGATGCGCTGGGTCTCGAGCTTGCCCAGTCGCACCGTGTCGAGCAGGGATCGCACGATGTTCGACACGCGATCGATCTGATGAATGATGCGCTCGAGGTCCTGGCGCCCGGGATGCTCGGGAGGCAAGGAGCGCAGGACCATCTCAGCGCGGCCGGAGATGATGTTCAGCGGGGTGCCGACCTCATGCGCAATGCCGGAGGCGAGCTTGCCCGCCACCGCCAGCGTCTCCGAGCGCCGGAGCTGCTGCTCGAGATCCAGGGCGTATTCGCCCTCGGCGGCCACCCGATGCCGCGCCTCCTCGAGCTGCTCCGTCATGCGATTGAACGCCGCGGCCAGCTCCCCTAACTCGTCGTGACGCTTGACGGGCAGCGGGGGACCCCGCCGGCCCTCGCCGAGGGCGCGGATGGAGTGAGCGAGGCTCGCCAGCGGGTGCAGGATCTGGCGCTGGAGCACCACGGCGATGAGGAGAGCGAGGGCCACGGTGAG
>DATGCY010000474.1:0-4067 GCA_035311385.1 Candidatus Methylomirabilota bacterium | reverse complement strand
GACCGCCACGGGGTTGAAGCCGCTCTCAATCATCGCCGTGAACATCAGATCCTCGGGGAGCCCCTTCGACCTGAGCACGCTCTGGATCATCTCGGCATAGCGACCCGAGCGCTCGATCCACCGCTCGACGATGGGCCGGCGGTCCCCAGTCTGGAAGTGCTCCAAGAAGCGCCGGACCTCGGCATTGTCCCGAATCGGGAAAAGTGGCCCTTGAGGGCTGAATGCTTCGGTCGCGGCTACGTCTGACGGTTGAGGATCAGGGCCGGATTGAGGATCAGGGCCGGGGCCCAGTTCCACCAAGCCGCCGGGCACGGCGGGGGAAACCTCCCCTGACAGCGCATCGCTGGTTCGGCTCTGGGCGGAGGGCGACGGACTCTCTAGCTCGGCCACGGCGACCTGGGGAAAGCCCAAGGCCATGAGCCAGAGAATCAAGATGCCTAAGCTACGGGATCTATCCTGAAGGGGCATGGAGGGAGCTTGAATTTTTCTACCACGGGGAGCGACCGAGGGTCAATCCTGAACCTTCCCCCCGGCAGCCGCGCAAAAACTTGACACGACAGCCTGCCTCCCACTAGGGTAAGTCCGCACAAACTAAGGTGGATTTGATTCACATTCCCGAGAGTCTGGAAAGGAGGTGAAAACCACATGAAGAAGATCATCGCGCTGGTGATGGGCGTTGCCTTCGCCTTCGGCACCGGGGGCTTCGTGGCCGCTCAGACCCCGGCCCCGAAGACCGAGGAGAAGAAGGCGGACGATAGCACGAAGACTAGTGACAAGTCGGCCGAGAAGAAGGGCGGGAAGAAGAAGGGCGGAACCAAGAAGGAAGACAAGACGGAGAAGAAGACCGAGGAGAAGAAGTAGCACCGGCTCGCTGCGCAGAACGCCAGGGCGCCGTTCCCCGAACCAGGGGGCGGCGCCCTGCTCTTTCTGGCCTACCGCGGCTGCTGATTCTCATCGGGAATGCGCCGATCCTCTCGTGCCGCGGTTAGCCACTGGTTGCGATCGTGAATGTGCACGGTCATTACCTCCCCCGCCTTCACATCGACCGGTAGCCGCCAGAAGATGACCGTGGTGTAGCCGAAGATCTGGGCACGGCCCTTGTATCGACGCGCGTCGGCCCCCCTGAGGGCGGTGGGCGACTTAGCGTGGGGAATCTCTCGCCAGGCGAGAAGGGTCCACTCCCCTTCGGGCACCCTCGGGAAGCGAAACTCCCCGGTCGCATTCGAGGACTCGCCCAGCAGGAGCTGGCCTCCGCCGGCTTCGATCAGGGCGCGCTCGAAGGCCACCCGGGCTGTCCGGACCCTCGGTTCAGCCTCGAGCAGGGCGTCGATGGAGTCTCGGTAGCTGGCCTTGATGCCGTCCAGCTCGCTGTCGAACTGGGCGGAGCGCGGCATGAGGAGGACCGACACGTCGGGATACGGGGTGGGCTGGCCGCCGCCGCGCTGAGCCTCGACATATGCACGGCCGTCCACGCTGCCGAAGGCTCCCCGCTCCCGAGCGGATTGAAGCGGCACCATGAGGTCCGCCAGGCCGGCGGCAGAGGCGGTTCCTGTCAGCCCCAAAGTGGCGACGACGAACGTCCCGGCGAGGAGGAGCCGACGGATCATCTCGTTATCCGTGAGGCAGGAGGAGCCACGTGACGGCGGCCAGGAGGCCGGACAGGGGAATGGTAAGGATCCAAGCCCAGACGATCCGTCCCGCCACCCCCCAGCGCACGGCGGAGAGGCGCCGCGTGGCGCCCACGCCGATAATGGAGCCCGTGATGGTATGCGTGGTGCTGACGGGGATGCCGCCCACCGCGGTGCCGATCAGCATGAGCGCGCCCGCGGTCTCCGCGCAGAAGCCACCCACTGGACGAAGCTGGGTGATCCGCATCCCCATGGTCTTCACAATACGCCAGCCGCCCGCCATGGTCCCGAGGCCGATCGCCGTGTGGGCGGCGAGAATCACCCAGATTGGCACGTAGAACTCGGGGCCGAGATAGCCGCTGGAGAAGAGCAGGATGGCGATGATGCCCATGGTCTTCTGCGCGTCATTTGTGCCGTGGCCCAGGCTATAGAAGGCAGCCGATACGAGCTGCAGCCGGCGGAACAGCCAGTCCACTCGGCTCGGACGCGCTGATCGGAAGATCCAGAACGTCAGCACCATGAGCACGAAGCCCAGGGCCATGCCCAGCACGGGGGCGAGCACGATGAACAGGGTGATCTTGACGAGACCCGACACCACCAGCGCGCTCCAGCCCGCCTTGGCCACCGCCGCCCCCGCAAAACCGCCAATGAGGGCGTGCGACGAGCTGGAGGGGATGCCGAAGTACCAGGTGACGAGGTTCCAAATGATGGCGCCGGCCAGGCCGCCCAGAATGACCCACTGATCCACCACGCCCGACTCGACCACCCCCTTGCCCACCGTCTTGGCTACCTGCACGCCGAAGCCGAAGGCCGCTACGAAGTTGAAGAAGGCCGCCCACGCCACCGCCTGCATAGGCGTGAGCACGCGAGTGGAGACGACGGTGGCGATGGAGTTGGCCGCGTCGTGGAAGCCGTTGATGTAGTCGAAGGCGAGGGCCACCAGGATGATGAAGATCACGAGGACGAGGGCACCACTCATGTCCGGGAGCCGGCGGCCCGGCTCAAGCCATCTTGAGGGTGATGCTCTCGACGACGTTCAGCACGTCCTCGCAGCGATCGGTGACCGCCTCCATCGTCTCGTAGAGCTCCTTCCACTTGATGACCTCGATGGCGTCGGTGACACCCTCGAAGAGAGCGGCGAGCTCGTCGCGGAGCAGGCGGTCGGCCTCGTTCTCGAGCCGATTCACCTCGATGGAGTGCTTGCGGTAATCCTGGGATAGCGTGCGCAAGCATCGCACTGCGCGGTCCGTCTCCTCAGCCGTCTTCACGATGATCTTGGCGAGGGCGATGCAGCCATCGGTGGGCGCCTTGATCTTGTAGAGGACGAGGCGGTCAGCCACCGCATCGATGAGGTCCAGCACGTCGTCGAGACAGCTCGCGAGCGTGTAGATGTCCTCGCGATCGATGGGCGTGACGAAGGTGGTGTTCAGTCGCCGCACCACCTCATGGGTGATGGCGTCGCCGGCATGCTCCAGGTCGCGAATCTGCTGCACCTTGGGAGGAGCGCCCGGATAGTCGAGGGTGATCTCCTCCAGCACCCGCGACGCGGAGACGATGTGCCCGGCCTGCTGCTCGAAGAGATCGAAGAAGTTCTCGTCGCGAGGCAAGAGTCGAAACACAACTCATCCTCCCCCGGCCTGGCCCCCGTGTCAACGCCCCCGGCCCTCGTTTGACACCGAACGACCGTGCTGGCTAGGATGCGGCCGTGCCAGACGACGAAGCGGCGGTTCGCCCTCGCCTCCGCTGCCCCCGCTGCGGGAACGAGACGGTATGGATGGAGAATCCGCATCGTCCCTTCTGCGGGCTCACATGCCGATTGATCGATCTCGGGGGATGGCTCGACGAGCGCTACCGAGTGGCGGGAGCGAGCCTGCCCGACGAGCTGCCGCCCGACGATGGGCCGCCGCGCCAGCGTGAATGACGGATCTCCTCGGGGATCCCTTGCGCGTTCTCCAGCGCGTGCTGCTGCAGCTACCCGCGCTGCTGGTGGCGGTGACCGTGCACGAGGTGGCGCATGCGGTGGTCGCGGATCGTCTCGGAGATCCCACCGCGCGGCGGCTCGGACGCATCACCCTGAATCCGCTGCCCCACATCGATCCCCTCGGCGCGATCAGCCTCGTGCTGGCCGGCTTCGGCTGGGCCAAGCCCGTGCCCGTGGACGCACGGAACTTCTCGCATCCCGTTCGCGACATGTTCTGGGTCGCGATAGCGGGCCCGATCGCGAACTTCCTCGCTGCCTTCGTGGCCGTCGTGCTCTATCTCGCCCTACGGCGGTCGGGCGCCGTCCCTGGGCTGGTGCTAGTGGCGCTCGCCGCGGTGTTCGTCCTGAATCTCGCCCTGGGCATCTTCAACCTGATTCCGATTCCTCCGCTCGACGGTGGGCACTTCCTCCCCTATCTCCTGCCGAAGGCGGCCGCCGGCCTTCTGCGCATGCTCGAG
>DATGCY010000473.1:0-5892 GCA_035311385.1 Candidatus Methylomirabilota bacterium | reverse complement strand
TCCGCGCCATCATGCAGCAGATCCAGAAAGGCGCCTACGCGACCATCTGGCCTTTCGACCTCGCCGCGGCCAAGGTGATGTATCCTCTGCCCGGCTACAAGGAGAAGAATAGGCGGAGGTCCCCATGCCCGACGTCGTCGGCTGGCGCGCCAAGATGGGCGTCATCGTGCCCTCCACGAACACCGTGGTCGAGCACGACTTCAACCACATGGCGCCGCCCGGCGTCACCTTCCACGCCGGGCGCATGTACATCGAGCATCCCGCCCTCGACTCCGACACCGCCTTCGAAGCGATCCTCGGGGAGATCCGCGCCTCCATTCGCACGGCCATCCGCGACGTGATGACCTGCGAGCCCGACTACCTCGTGATGGGCATGTCGGCGGAGACGTTCTGGGGCGGGGTGGAAGGCAACACCGCTTTCATCGAGCGCGTACGGGAGCAGTCGGGCCTCCGGGTGTCCACGGGCGCCTCGGCCTGCCGCGCCGCCCTCGAGACTCTGGGGGTCAAGCGTATCGCCGCCTTCAGTCCTTATCAGCCCGTGGCCGACCGGCAGGTGCGGCGCTTCTTCGAGGAGGCGGGTTTCGAGGTCGCGCGGGTCACCGGCCTCCGCTGCAACTCCGCCACCGCGATCGCGTGCGTGGGCGAGCACGAGCTGCGCGGGGTCCTCCGTGAGCTCGACGGCCCAGGCGTGGAGGCCATCGTCCAGGCTGGCACCAACCTTTCCATGGTGCGGCTGGCCGATGAGGCTGAACGCTGGCTCGGGAAACCCGTCATCGCCATCAACGCGGCGACCCTATGGCACGCCCTCCGCGCTTGCGGCATCAGCGATCGCTTTGCCGGCTTTGGCTCGCTCCTCCGAGAGCACTGAGTTCACCGAGACCAACCCGCGCGCGGCATTACCGTGGCCTTCATCGAGGAGAACGTGGAGCTGGCGCTACGCGTGGTCCATCGCGCCTCTATCCTCGAGTCGGGACGGACCATTCTCGAAGGACCCTCGGCCGATCTGTTGGCCTCGGCCGAGGTGAAGGACATCTTCCTCGGCCACTGATCGCTCACAGGAGAGACCCCATGATCCAGCTCACGCTCCAAATGGCGGAAACCGCGGTCCGCGCCGCGCAGCAGAAGGCCAAGGCGCTCGGCTCGCCCATGACGGTGACGGTAGTCGACGAAGCGGGGCGCTTGGTCCTCTCCGCGCGCGGCGACGGCACCGGCTTCTTCACCCCGGAGACCTCGCGCGCCAAGGCCGTGGCCGCCGCCGCCTTCCGGCGCTCGAACAAGGAGTTGGCGGAGATGGTGGCCCAGGGCGGCTTCTGGGCGGTGATGCCCACGGTGCTCCAGGGCCAGGTCCTCCCCACCCTCGGTGCCACGCCCATTACCGTGGGTGGGGCGGTCATCGGCGCGATCGGCTGCGGCGGTGGGACCGGTCAGCAGGACCAGGAGTGCTCCGACGCGGGCGCGGCCGCCGTGAAGTAGCAAGCAGGCCCTCATGCCGAGGCTAGGGCGCCTTCTGCTAATATGGCTGCCCCGCTGACGGCAGGACACGCACGTTCCGCCTCGTCGGGCTCACGCGTGAGGGCCATTGATGCGCCATCGGGGGTTGTGCTGGGGGCTTGCACTCGCGGTCGTCGCCACGATCGGGGTGGGGTGTGCCTCGCGCAACGGCGGGCAGGCCGCGGGCGGCTCGGCGGCGATGCGACGCGAGGCCGACGAGTTCAAGGCCCAGGCGCAGCAAGGACTCCGGGACTTCGCGCGTGAGAAGCCGGCCCCGCCGCCCTGCGAAGTCGGCTATCTCACGGGACGAGAGCTGACCGTGCTCGCCACCTCGGAGTGGATCGAGCGGGCGGGGCTGCGTCGTGGCGATCGCATCACGAGCGTCGATGGCGTCCCCGCTTCCCAGCTCCACAATCAGCCGCGCCCCTCCGCGCGAGTGCCGCCGGGCACGCCCTTCAGCGTGGGCGTCTCGCGCGCCGGCCGCGAGGTCACCCTCACTCTCATCTGCATCCCTCGGCCCGAGGTGTGGATCGCCGCACGCCGGACCCAGGAGGCGGCCGCCCAGGGTGACTGGGCCGGCTGTCAGGCCGCCGCCCTCGACTACATCCTAGCGGTGGGCTACATGGAGTCGCTCGCGTTGGAATTCCACGGACGCTGCGGCTTCCACAAGGCCATGATGCGCGGCGAGCGCTTCACCCTCGACCTTGCCCGGGACCTCTACGACTGGCAATCGTTCCGCGTGCGCGAGAAGAGCTACGAGCCAGGCGGTCTCGACGAGATCCGCGAGTCTGTGCTGGGCGCCGTCGCCGTCCTGCGGCGCGAGGGATTCCGAGACTACGCGGACCGTCTCGAGGAGCAACTCCGCACCGCGCCCGCGCGGGTCGCCGCGGAGATCGCCGCCGCGCCCGCCCCGGCTACCCCATCGCCATCGTCCGTCGCCCAGGCACGGCCGTCCACCTCCGCGGTTCCGCCGCCGACCTCGCCTCAGATCACGCCGATCGCTCCTCCCGTTCCGACGTCGCCGGCTGTGTCGGCTCCGTCACAGGCCACCTCGCCACCTGCCCCCACGCCGCCGGCGCCCACGCCGCCGCTGACGTCCGCACCTCCCCCGCCCCAGGTCCAGCGTGGCTCGGCGCCTCCCCAGCCATCAGCGCCCCCACGCGTGAGCCAAGGAACGGCCTTCTTCGTGCGTCCTGACGGCGTCCTCCTTACCGCCCTGCACGTAGTCGATGGCGCGCGGTCGGTGTCGGTCGCCTGTCCCGGCCGCGAGCCCGTCCCCGCCATTTTGGCGAGCGGCACGCGCAACCGTGACCTGGTCGCGCTGAAGACCTCGCTGTCCGCCCCTGCCTATCTGACGCTGCATGGCGCTCGGGCGCTCCTTCCGGGCGATCCGGTCTTCACCGTGGGCTTCCCAACCGGGACGACCGCCGAGGCGGCGCCCAGGTTCTCCGACGGCTCGCTGAACGCGGTGACCGGCCCCGATACCGAGACGGCCTTCCTGCAGATGACCATGCCGCTCCAGCCGGGCAACGCCGGAGGACCCGTGGTGGCGGCAGACGGCTCGGCGGTGGGGGTGGTCAGCTCCGGGGCCGCCATCATCTTGCTCCTCCGAGAGCCTGGCATCTTCCCCCAGGGGGTGTCATGGGGGATCAAAGCCGATTTCGCCCAGCCCCTCTTCGAGGCACCCCCTGCCCTGCCCGCCGCCCGGACTTGGGGGGAGGCGGTGGAGCGGGCTACCCGGTCGGCCTGCCGGGTGCTCGTGACAAGATAGCCCCTGAGCCCCTCACGGAGCCTTACTAGGTCCCGGAGACCTGTGTGCTATTCTGGCCGTGACGAAACACATGAGGGCAATCGCAATCGTCGGGCGCGGGCATCGCAGGCCAAGGGGGACCCAAACCACGTGGGCTTTCTGAGGCACCTGTCGAGCGTCTGGGACGTCATCACCAGCCTCACCCGCCCTCCGAACGCCGCCACGCTCTTCCGGCGGGCCGACCTCTATCGCCAGGAAGGCCGCTTCGAGGAAGCTGCGGATCTGGTCGCGCAAGGATTGCGCCTCTCCCCCAACAACGGCGTGGGTCATCTGCTCTCCGCGTACCTCCATGTGGCTTTCCGTCAGATCGGTCCCGCCAAGACTGAGTTCCAGTCCGTCCTGCGGCTCGACCCGTATCATCCGCGAGCGCTCCTCGGCCTCGCCAAGATCGCCCTCGAGGAGCGCGACCTCGCAGAGTGCCGTCCCTTCCTCGACAAGGCGCTCCAGTACTATCCCGACTTTCCAGAGGCGCGCGCCCTGCAGGAGATGGTCGCGGGATGGTCGGCGGTGGCGCCCGGTCCGGGCCAAGCGCCGGCCTACACGGGACCCCCGCTCCGGGTCGACAAGCTCAAGCCGCCCACGGGCGGGCGCGAGTTCGTACTCACTCAGCCCGATGGTACGCTCGTCTTTGCCCAGCGCGGCGACAAGGATGCGGAGGATCTCGCCGCGCACGTGACTCAGGTGTTCCGCATCGCGTCCGCCACGCTCCAGCGCGCGGGTCTCGGCGCGCTCCGGCGGGGCATCGTGCAGGCGGCCACCGAAACCTCGTTCTTTCGGAGCAACGACCGGCTCATCCTGTCTTTGAGCTTCCCCCACGACGTGAAGATCGGCTTCGGAATCCTGGAGACGGACAAGCTCTGGACCAATTCTCTGCGTGAGCTCGGAGTACGCGGATGAGCCCCGAGCCCACCCCGATCAACCGCTCCGCCCGCGCGCGCGAGTTCCGGCGCATCCTCGCCGAGATGCTCAGGATCGATCGCGTGCGCGGAGGCCTCGTGGTCGCGGCGGACGGCCTCGTCATCGCGGCCAGCCTGCCCGGCGGTATCGCCGCCGAGCCCCTGGCTGCCCTCGCGGCCACCCTCGGGCGCGAACTCGAGGTGGGCGCGGACCGGCTGAAGCGCACCCCGTTTCAGGCCGCCCTGTTCTCGGCGGACAACGGGACCATCTTCCTGGGCTCGAGCCCGGTGGGCTTCGTGGTGGTGCTGGGAGACAAAGAGGTCAACGTGGGGCTCGTGCAGTGGGCCCTGCGCAAGGCCTTGGCCAGCTTGGAAGGCGCTTGGGGCAACGCGCAAGTGCTGCACGTTCCCGCCAGTCCCGACGACATGTAACGCCGCGCGCGCCGACCGACGGCCCGGCGCGCGCTCCTGCCCGTGGATCTCGAAGCTAGCGCATCTTCTCGCCGAAGCTCGTGCGTGACTCGTCTGCGGTGAGCGGCGTGGAGAGCGCCTGCGTCTTGGGCTTGGTGCGCGCCTCGGCGAGAATGTGTCCAATGGCCCCCGCCGCCTCTTTGGCGAAGAGCCGGACCATACCCACCGTGGTCCGCTCACCGAAGATGGCGAGGAGGATGGCCTGGTCGTCCACGGTGGACACGTGCATGCTCTCCTTGTTGCCCTGATGGAAGAGCACGGTGAACTCCGTCTCGCCCAGGAGCTGGGCGAGCGCCCCCGTGGAGCTGAAGGCTCCCGCGGCGAGAGCCGAGATAGAGACCGTGTCGAGGGCGCGGTTGGCTCCCGTCATGGACAGG
The DNA here is from genome assembly GCA_035311385.1 of Candidatus Methylomirabilota bacterium. Lineage (GTDB taxonomy): Bacteria > Methylomirabilota > Methylomirabilia > Rokubacteriales > CSP1-6 > AR37. The sequence goes on along the minus strand of DATGCY010000473.1, from coordinate 847 downwards.
AGCTGACCGCTCCGATCGATGAGCAGGGCCTCGCTGGCACCGGACTCGCCGAGGAAGGTGGTCAGGACGGCGTTGATCTTCTCTGCATCGGCTTCGTGGATGGCCATGTCATGCACTTTCACGGTGCTCCCCCTTTTCTTGACCGAATTCGCCGACCAAGACCATGCGAGAGACGGTGTTGAGGGTGTCGAACACGCCGTCGCCGTTCACGGCCACGGCTTCGAAGAACGGGACCTGCCGGCCCCGTCGGTTGAGCATGTACTCCATGTACTCGAGCGGCGCGATGTTCTGCAGGTCGCGCTTGTTGTACTGCATCACGTAGGGCATCTCGTCGAGGTTGTAGTTGTACTCGCGGAGGTTCTCCTCGAGGTTGCGGAAGCTCTCCACGTTGTCGCGCAGCCGGTCCCACTGCGAGTCGGCCACGAAGACCAGCCCGTCTACCCCGCGCAAGACGAGCTTGCGCGTCATGTTGTAGTAGACCTGGCCCGGAACCGTGTAGAGCTGGAACTTGGCGGTGAAACCGCGCACGGTGGTGGCAGAGACGGGCAGGAAGTCGAAGAAGAGCGTGCGGTCGTCACCCGCGGCGAGCGAGATCATGTTCCCCTTGCTCGCCTGCGGCAAGCTCTTGTGGATGTGCTGGAGGTTCGCGGTTTTTCCCGCCACTCCGGGGCCGTAGTACACGACCTTGAAGTTGATGACCTTCTGCGCGTAGTTGATGATCGCCATGGTTTCCCTCAGGCCTCGCTGAGCCGGGCCGCCGTTCGCTCGACCTGCAGGCGGACGAGCCCCGGCCGGCCCGTGTCGCCTCCCGCCATCACGAGGACTTGTGACGGGCCGGCGGGCGCGG
>DATGCY010000472.1:0-9475 GCA_035311385.1 Candidatus Methylomirabilota bacterium | reverse complement strand
AAAGTGAAGTGGTCGAAGAGCCCGAAGAGATCCGCAAGCTTGGTGGGGTCGCCGTCGACGCGGATCTGACCGGACTGGATCGCCTCGGCAATGGGCAGCTCGCGCAGGACGATCCGGTTCAGGGCGGCGCGATCGAGCGTGATGGTGGCGTCCGCACCGTCGCGCCGGCGGTCCGCGAGGTAGGTAAGGGCGCAGTTCTCCAGATTCAGCACGTAGGATCGATCTGGGAACACCCAGTTGATGACGAGGTGCTTCCCCTCCGCTCGGTTGCCGTTGAGCCGCACGCCGAGGAGATCGAAGAGCTGCTCCACGCTCATGGCGCGCAGCACATCGGGGCTGATGGGGGCGCGCCCCGTGTGCGCCGCCAGACCTTTACGCAGCTCCAGAGCGCCCAGGAGGTAGGCGTTGCGCCACGTGGCGGACTCCGCGGCGTAACCGAGCTGCTCGAGGGCGTCGGCCTTGAGCTGCCGCGCCTCCGCATTCGCGGGATCGGCGAAGACCACGTGGCTCATGACCTCCGCCACGAAGCGATACTCGCCGCGCTCGAAGTCCTGCCGCGCGCGGGCGATGACCGCCGCCGCCCCGCCCATGTACTCCACGTATTTCCGCCCCCGCTCCACGGGCGGGAGCGGATGCAAGTTGGCGGGGTTGGCGTCGTACCAGCCGAGATAGCGCTGGTAGACTGCCTTCGCGTTGTGGCTGAGGGTGCCGTAGTAACCCCGGAGATACCAGGTGCGCGCCAGGCTCGGAGGCAGCGTGAGCTGCTCCGCGATCTCCGTAGACTTATAGCCGTGGTTCATGAGACGCACGGTCTGGTCGTGCAGGTACTTGTAGCAATCGCGCTGTTTGGCGAGGAACTCGAGCACGCGGGCGTTGTCCCACACCGGCCAGTGGTGCTGAGCGAAGACCACGTCGGTGTCGGGGCCGAAGCGATCCAGCGCCTCGTTGAGATAGCCCGCCCACGCGTGGGCATCTCGCACCTGGGCCCCGCGCAACGGATACGTGTTGTGGAGGTTGTGGGTCGCGTTCTCCGCGAGGTTGAGGGCGCGGAGCGCGGGGTAGAACATGTGCATCTCCGCGGGCGCCTCCGTCTCCGGCGCAAGCTGGAACACGATCTCGACACCGTCGATCCGGTGCGTCTCGAAGGCGCCCTCGATGACGCGCGTGGGCGGGATCAAGGTGACCGTGCCCCGGGAGGTGACCTTGCCCAGCCCCGCGTCGACCTGGCCGCGCGGACCCTTGGGCAGGGTCGCCCCGAACTGGAAGTGTGCGCGGCGGATCATGGGCGTGCCGGCCAGCACGTTCTCCGAGACCACTTCCTCCATGAAGCCCGCAGGCGCGATGACCTCGACGTCGCCCGCCTGCACGGCCGCCTCGTCGACCACGCCGCGCACCCCGCCAAAGTGATCCACGTGGCTGTGGGTATAGATCACGGCGGCCACGGGCCGGCGCGGTCGGTGGGTGAAGTAGAGATCGAGGCCGGCCCGAGCCACCTCGGTGGAGATCAAGGGGTCGATGACGATGAGGCCACGCTCGCCCTCGATGATGGTCATGTTCGAGATGTCGAAACCGCGGATCTGGTAGAGACGGTCCGTCACCCGAAACAGGCCGTGGTGCATGTTGAGCCGGGCCTGCCGCCATAAACTCGGATTGACGGTGGGCGGCGCCTCCTCCGCGGCGAGGAAGCTGTACTCCTTGAGGCTCCAGACCACGCGGCCCGTCTCGTTGGAGATCTCCATCTCGGGGAGCGAGCCGATCAAGCCGCGGCGCGCATCCTCGAAGTCTTGCGTGTCGGCGAAGGGCAGGGTGTCCAGCACGGCGCGGTTCAACGCGTGGGTGGCGGCGGTAGCGTTCTTTGGATCCTGAGAGGAGGAGGGCATGGCGGCGAGACTCTGCCAGATCGCCCGCGGCCCGTCAAATGACTGCACGCATCACCTCAGCGGCAGAAGGCGGAGATGACCCCTATGGCGGCGGCGCCGAGCGAGAGGACGAGGATGGAGCCCAGCATGATCCACGCTCGGCGATGGGCAAAGTTGAGCGTGGTGCCGTAGCCGGAGATCTTGGGCACCCAGAGTCGCGGATCGCGAGGATTGCTGTAGATGATGCCGTTCCAGCCCTCCAGCCCACCGAGTCGTCCCGTACGCTCCAGCTCCCCGTGCACCGACTTCAACGAGTAGGCGGCCCACACCGTGGCGAGCACGATGATCCCGATCCCCAAGGCAAGGACCTGACCGGGGCCGAGACCGAAGATCCATGCCGAGGGCGCTACGAGGAGGGCCATGAAGACGGCAAGGGCGAGATTGAGCACACGCGTGAGCCCGGCGCTGGCGTCGAGGATTGCTCGCGCCGCTTCGGGAGAGGCATGGTAGCCGGCGCCGAGATGCTGGCGTGTCTCCATCAAGCGCGCCATCACCTCCAGGAACACGGCCAGCGCGAAGCCGGAGCCGAGGACGAAGACGCGCACGCCCAGGAGCGGACCGGCCGCCGACGTCGTGCGCGCGCCCGTCGAGAAGAGGGCGAGGCCGGCGCCGACCAGCACGATGAAAGGCCACCAGCGGAGCCAGACAAGGGATGCGGGAGACGAGCTGGCCATGACTGAAGCTAGCATGCAAGACCGGATTCGGACGAAAGCCCTGCCGTCGAGTAAGATGGCCGGCGACTGAGATCCCAGCAACGGAGGATGTCCATCCATGGCACCACGCCGACCCGTCCGTCAACTGACGTCGATCCTGTGCGCCGCCGTGCTCGTGCTCGGCGTCGGCCGGGCGGCGGCCGCGCCCGAGGGCACGCTGACCTTCGCGCTCCACTTCAGCCCGGTCACGCGCTGGCTCGATCCCGCGGAGGGCGAGAGCACCATCACACCCTATCTCCTCCTCTATGCAATACATGACGGGCTACTCAAGCCCATGCCGGGGCAGGGGTCCGCGCCCAGCCTCGCCGAGTCTTGGTCCATGGCCAAGGACGGGCTGAGCGCCGACTTCACCTTGCGGGCGGGGACGCGGTTCCACAATGGCGATCCCGTTACCGCCGAGGACGTGAAGTTCTCCTTCGAGCGCTACCGAGGTGGGGCAGCCAAGATCCTCAAGGACACCGTGAAGGAGATCCAGACGCCCGCGCCGAATCGCGTGCGCTTCGTCTTCAAGGAGCCGTGGCCGGACTTCCCCGCCTTCTACGGCACGTTCGTGGCCAGCGCGGGCTGGGTCGTCCCGAAGAAATTCATCGAGCGCGTGGGTGAGGACGCATATCGCAAGGCGCCCGTGGGCGCGGGCCCCTACAAGGTGGTGAGCTTCAACCCAGGTGTGGAGCTGGTGCTGGAGGCCTTCGACGGTTACTGGCGCAAGACCCCATCCATCAAGCGGCTCGTGTTCCGCAGCATGCCCGACGAGACCACGCGCGCCGCCGCCCTCAAGAGCGGCGAGGTCGACGTGGCCTTCCTCCTGAGCGGGCCCACCGCGGAGGAGATCAAGCGTACGCCCGGCCTCAAGCTGGTGGCGCCGCTCCTCGGCATCTTCTGGCTCGACTTCCCCGATCAGTGGGATCCCAAGTCACCGTGGGCCGACCGGCGCGTGCGTCTCGCGGCCAGCCTGGCCATCGATCGCCAGGCCCTCAACCAGGCGGAGACATTGGGGCTGTCGCGGCCCACGGGCAGCATCGTGCCGCGCGACTTCGAGTTTGCCCTGCCCGTCGATCCGCCACCCCTGGACCCGAAACGCGCGAAGCAGCTCCTCGCGGAGGCGGGCCACCCGAACGGCTTCGACGCGGGAGACCTCACGCCCTTCCCGCCCTACAACTCCATGGGCGAGGCCATCGGCGGCTGGTTGCAGGCCGTGGGCATCCGCACCCGCATGCGCACCATGGAGCGCGGCGCCTTCATGACGGCGTGGCGCGAGAAGAAGCTCCACGGCGTGGTGCTCACCATCAGCGGCGTCTCGGGCAATGCGGCGACGCGTCTCGAGTCGTTCGTCACCAAAAACGGCGCCTTCGCCTTCGGCTCGCTGCCTGAGGTCGACGACATCTTTCGCCGTCAGGCCAAGGAGCTGGACCGGAAGAAGCGGGAGGCGCTCCTCTTCCAGATGCAGCGCATCCTCCAGGAGCAGGTCACGCAGGTGCCCGTGTATCACCTGGGCTTCCCCACCGGCGTGGGGCCGCGCGTGGACGACATCCTCGCCACGGCTATTCCCGGCTTTTACCTCTCGCCCTACGAGGACCTGAAGCTGAGGAAGCAGTAGGAGGCGCCCCCTCACCCTGCCCTCTCCCCTCTAGGGGCGAGGGTTCTCGGGCCCGTCACCCTGGCCTCTCCGCCTTGGGCGACGAGCCGAGGCGCTCGCTTCTAGCGCGGAGGCGAGGGCTGAGACGGTAAGGGATCAGCCGATGATGCGTCCGCCCATCACGCGAATCTCGTCGCCCGTGATGTAGCTGGACGCATCGGAGGCGAGGAAGACGCAGGCATCCGCGATCTCTTCGGGGCGGCCGAGACGGCCGAGCGGGATCTGCTTGAGCTGCTCCGGAGCGCCGGGCGGCGCGTGACGAAACTCCGGATACCACTCTGCGTAGCGCCGCTCCGTGTCCATGGTGCCAGGAATCACCATGTTCGCGCGGATGCCGAAAGGGCCGAGCTCCGCGGCCAGCGCGCGGATGAGGCCGAGCAGCCCGGTCTTCGCCGCCGTCACCGCCGCCGTGTTCGGCCGTCCCGTCAAGCTCGATTGCCCGCCGACCGCGATGATGCTGCCGCGCCGCCGCTCCTTCATGCCGGGGACGACAGCACGCGCGAGATAGAAGGCGGAGTGCAGGTTGACGCCCATCACTCGATGCCAGTCCTCTACGGACGTTTCGGTGACGCCCGTGTGCGGGCGAATGGCCGCGTTGCAGACGAGCACGTCGATGGCGCCCAGCTCCGCTACGCCTCCGTGGACCATCTCCTCGACAGCGCCGGCGTCGGCGATGTCGCCGAGCACGGGCACGACCCGCACCCCGGCTTTCCGGCACTCCGCGGCCACGGCGTCCAGCTCGTCACGGTTGACGCGCGTGTTCAGCACCAGGTCTGCCCCCTCGTTGGCAAAGGCGAGCGCGATGGCGCGGCCGATGTTGCGGCTGGCCCCCGTGATGAACGCGGTCCGGCCCTCGAGTCTCATGCGGGCTACTCCTTGTAGTCGAGGCCGGCGGCGGCCAGCTTCGGCCTGAAGGCGGGGCGAACCAGGAAGGCCACGAAGGCTCGGGCAACCTCGGGGCTCGTGGCCTTGGTCGCCACTGCGCCGGAGTACGTGGTCAGCTTCTGGAGCTCCTTCGGGAGCGGCCCCACCAAGACCACACCCTTCACGGGAATGATCTCGCTGATCTGGTGCACGCAGAGCTCGGCCTTCCCGCTCACGAGCGCCTCTGCGGCGTATCCGCCCTGCCACAGCACCGTCTTGTCCTTCACGGCGTCGGCGATGCCCAGGCGCTGAAGCACACCGGCGAAGTGGATGCCGCTCGTCGCGCCGCGCGACGGATCCTGATAGACGAGCGACTTGGTGGCGAGGAGAGCCTGCTTGAAGGCGTCGGTCGTGGTGATGTCAGGTTTGGGTGCGCCCTCCCGCACGGCGACACCGATGCCCGTGCGGGCAATGTCGGCGCGCGTGTCGGAGACGACGAGCCCCGCCGTCGCGAGCTGCTCGAGCACCGTGTCGGTGACGATCACCACGTCGGCGGAATCACCTGCCGTCACCTTCTGGCGAATCTCTCCCGCGGTGCCGGTCGAGATTGCGATGGTGTGTCCCGTCTCCTGGCGGAACGCTTCGCCCAGCTCGGCGACCATGCTTCTCATGGCCCCGGCGCTCAGCACCTTGATCTCCGCGCCCGCGGACGGCGTGGCCGGCGCCCACAGAACGACGGCCAGCAGGACGACCGCAAGACGGCGGATCCTCAACCTCTCGCAGGGACGGCGTAGCCGTAGTCTCATGATGTGTCTCTCCCGAGGCTGAGGTCGAGCGAACAGTATGGCAGGCTCGGGAGCTTGTCAATTTGCCCCTGAATGAGCCGTCTTGACATGGCGGAGGCCCGTTGCTATCGATGCCGCCATGAAAACACTCATCGAAGGCGGCTGGGTGGTGGCGTACGACGGCAAGACCCACGTGGTGCATGAGCAGGGACACGTAGTGTACGAGAACGACCGCATTGTCCACGCGGGCGGCGCGTATACGGGCACGGTGGACGTGCGTCTGTCGGCGCGAGGCAAGCTCGTCTCGCCCGGCTTCATCAACACGCACGTGCACACCACGGGCAACGGGGGTGACTATCTCCTGCTCGACATGGCGCAGAACGACTACCGCACCTCGAACTACATGAGCTTCGCCGCACCGCTCAAGGGCAAGATGACGCCGCCGCCTCCCGAGACCGTGGCCGCGCTCCGCACCTACGTATTCCTTCACGCGCTCCGTCAGGGCACCACCACCATCATCGACGTGGGGGGCCAGCGCGGCGACTGGGAAGGCTATGTGCGCCTGATCGACGAGCTGGGTGTGCGCGTGTACGGCAGCCCGCCCTTCCGCGACCGGAACACCTTCCACGACGCGCAGGGCCGCCTCTACTACGACGAGGACAGCGCGGTGGGCCAGCAGGGGCTCAAGGACGCCGTGGCCTTCATCCGCTCGTATGACGGCGCGGCGAACGGGCGCCTGCGTGGGATGCTCAACCCGTCACAGGTGGAGACGTGCAGCGAGCCGCTCCTGCGCGCCTGCAAGGACGCCGCTCGGGAGCTGAACGTGCCCGTGCACACGCACGCCGGCGGCAATCTCATCGAGTACCACCGCATCATGGAAGAGTACCGGAAGACACCCATCCAGTTCCTGGCCGACATCGGATTCCTCGACGATCGCGCGCTGATCGGCCACGGCGTCTTCACCACTGCGCACTCGTGGACGCACTATCCCTTCGGCGATGACCTGCGCGTGCTCGCCCAGAGCGGCGCCACTGTGGGCCACTGCCCATACAAGTACGCCAAGATGGCCATGACGCTGAATTCCTTCCAGCGCTACCTGGACGCCGGCGTGAATCTGGCCATCGGCACCGACACGTTCCCCATGGACATGGTGGCGGAGCTCCGCTGGGCGTCCATCCTCGCGAAGATCGCCGACGCGAACTATCAGGCGGGGCAACATCGCGACGTGTTCAACGCCGCCACCCTCGGCGGCTGCAAGTTCCTCCACCGCGACGATCTGGGCCGCCTGGCACCGGGAGCGAAGGCCGACATTCTCCTGATCAACCTCGACCATCTGGGAGCCCCCGTGTACGCGGATCCCATCAAGGCACTGGTGGACGCGGGCTCTGGGCGCGACGTGGACACCGTGATCGTGGATGGCCAGATCCTCGTCCAGGGCGGTCGGCTCACGCACATGGACGAGGAGGCGGTGTACACGAAGGCCCGCCAAGCCACCCAGAATTTCTGGACCCATGTGCCCGAGTGGCGCTGGGACGGCCATGGTGTGAACCAGATCATTCCGCCCGCGTTTCCGATGCGGAAGGCAGCGAGATAACTGACGGGCTCCTTGTTCAAGGTCACGGGGCCGTCTCGCTGGCGGCCTGAGCCCCTCGCCATCGGGGACAAAGGAGACGACTCGAAAAGGTTCTGGCCAACGTACGGAACTCATATCGTGTTGCGACCGCGGACTCTTTGTTGCTGATCATAGAATTCGAGAGTACTCGAACGTAGTCTAGACATCGCGATGGTTCCGGACTGGCGTGCGCGAGGGAGACCATGGACGATCTGCTGATCCGCGGCGGTCTCGTCATCGATGGCAGCGGCGCGCCGGGCCGTGAGGCTGACGTCGCCGTACTAGATGGCCGGATCGCCGCCGTGGAGCCGCGCTCGGCTCGTCCGGCGCGCCGCGTGATCGACGCGCGTGGGCACGTCGTGGCGCCGGGGCTCATCGACATCCACACGCACTCCGATTTCACCCTGCCCCTCAATCAGAGGGCAGAGTCGAAGATCCGGCAGGGGGTAACGCTGGAGGTGGTGGGCAACTGCGGCTTCTCGGTGGCGCCGGTGTTACCAGGGCGGGCCCAGATGCAGCGCGAGTACCTGGCTTCCAGCGCGCCGTCGCTGGAGTTTCGCGAGACGACCTTCGCCGCCTACGTGGCGGCCTTTCCCGCGACCTCGGTCAACGTGATCCTCCAGGTCGGGCACAACACGCTGCGGTTGATGACGGCAGGCCTCGAGAACAGACCCGTCACCGCCGCCGAGCTCGGCACTATGGAGCGCATGCTCGAGGAAGCGCTGGCCGCCGGGGCGTGGGGATTGTCCTCCGGACTCTTCACCGCACCGGGCAACTTCGCGGACGCAGCGGAGATCCACGCTCTCGCGCGTGTGCTTCGCCGCCACGGCGCTGCCTACTCGACGCACATGCGGGACGAGAGCGATCACATCTTCGAGGCCGTGCGGGAAGCGATCGCGGTGGCGGAGACGACCGGCGTGCACGTGCAGATCGCGCACCTCAAGCTCTCCGGCGTGAACAACTGGGGAGGAGCGGCCAAGCTCCTCGCCGAGATCGAGGCGGCGCGTCGGCGCGGCCTTCCCGTGGACTGCGACGCCTATCCCTACGACACCGCCACCAATCCACTGCGGAACCTACTGCCGCGCTGGGTGATGGAAGGCGGCATCCCCGCCATGCTCGAGCGGCTGCGCGTGCGTGACGTGCGCACTCGCATCCGCGGCGAGATCGCGCGGAGCGGGCTCACCAACTTCGGGCGCATCCCATCGTGGGACGTAGTGCGCGTGGCCATCTCGCCACAGATGCCGGAGAATGCCGGGCGCACGCTGGGCGACATTGCGCGGAGCCGCAGCGCGGATCCCATCGATGCGGTGGCGGACTACGTGGTGGCCGACCGTGGCGAGACGCGCATTCTCATCACCTCGATGACCGACGCCGACGTGCGCGAGATCACTCGGGCCCCGTGGGTCACCGTGGGCTCCGACGGCAACGCGCTCGCCGTCACCGGCATTACCGGCCAGGGCAAGCCACACCCGCGCTACTACGGCACCCATGCGCATGTGCTCGGGCCCTACGTGCGCGACCTACGGCTGCTCACGCTCGAGACGGCGGTAGCCAAGATGACGGGTGTGGCGGCCCGTGCGCTCGGGTTGCGCGATCGCGGCGTCCTCTATCCCGGCGCGTGGGCCGACGTAGTGATCTTCGACCCCGCGCGCATCGCCGACCGCTCCACCTACGAGGAGCCGCACCGCTACGCGACCGGCGTCTCCACCGTGCTGGTGAACGGCGAGGTGACGATCGACGGCGGCGATCATACGGGCGCGCTGTCTGGTCGTGTGATTCGTCGCGCGGCCTGACAGCGTCCAGCTGTACCGGACGAAAGGAGGTAGGCCATGTTCGACCTGGACGCGTTCAGAAGCGAATGCTCGGCGGCGGCGCGAGGAGGGGGTCAGCCGGCCATCCGGGAAATCGTGGCCCGCGGGGTCGATTCGCCCGGAGACGTTCTGCGG
>DATGCY010000471.1:0-3191 GCA_035311385.1 Candidatus Methylomirabilota bacterium | reverse complement strand
GACCGACACCTCCGGCCGTGGCGGCGAAGAAGGCCACCGCGACGATCCCCATCGTCTAGTGACATGAGCGGCCGAGCGGTCCGGTTCGGGCGGGGACGGCCATCCTCCCTCCTTGGTCGAATCGCGCGGAGTCTAGCAGAGACGAGGGAGATTCAGACCGCAAAGTCGACGCCAAATCTCCTCGCGGCCGGGTGTAAGGGTATCTTCCGAATTGACCGCTGAGCGCCGCTGGAACTAGGCTCCTCGCACCCTGGAACGAATCGGCGCGGGTGAGGAACTGAAACCGCTCCCGGTTCCCCAGCCGGCGAGTAGATCTCACGTCCTTGTTCATATGCACAGGTGCTTCCGACGCTGCGCTTCCGGAATCGAGCAGGGAACGACCGAGCTAGGACCTATAGTGGTCGTTTCAACGCGGGTTGCGTCTCGCCTTTACAACAAATGATCAACCGGAGTAAGTTCTCGCGCATCGACACGTTCCCAACATCGAACCCGTACGGGAGGCACACCTCATGAGGATCGTCCAAACTCTCGTTCTGCTGCTGGCGCTCTGGCTCGGCATCCCGGCCTTCGCGGCCGACTTGCCGACGGTGAAGCCAGGGGAGGTGGGGCTGTCCTCCGAGCGCCTGGAGCGCCTCGGGCAGGCGCTGCGGGCCGACGTGGATAAGGGGAGAATTCCCGGCGCCGTGGTCCTGGTTGCGCGGCGGGGCCGTGTTGCGCTCGTGGAGGTGGCCGGGTTCCGCGATCCTGCGGCTCGCGCGCCCATGACGGCCGATGCCATCTTCCGGATTGCGTCGATGACGAAGCCCATGGTCACGGTCGCCGCGCTCTCGCTATACGAGGAAGGCCGTCTGTTTCTTGATGATCCGGTGTCGAAGTACATCCCCGCGTTCAAGGGGCAGACGGTCGGCCTGGAACGAGCCGCCGTCACCCGTGAGATGACCATCCAGGACCTGATGCGTCACACTTCTGGGTTGACCTACGGCACCCGCGGCAAGACCGAGATCTACAAGATGTATCCCGAGTCGTCCAACGACGCCTCGCTCACGCTGACGATGGACGAGTTCATCGACAAACTCGCGAAGGTACCGCTGGTCTACCAGCCGGGGACGCAATGGGAGTACAGCCTGTCGACCGACGTCCTCGGACGCGTCGTCGAGGTCGTGACGGGCAAGCCACTACAGGAGGTGCTCACGGAGCGCATTTACCGGCCGCTCAACATGACTGACACCGCGTTCGTGGTCTCCGGCGAGAAGCGCGCGCGCCTCGCCCAGCCGCTGGCGAAGCACCCCGACACGGGCGCGGATTACAAGTTGGCCGACGCCACGGTGCCGCGGAAGTTCGATTGCGGCGGAGGCTGTGCGGTCTCCACCGCGAGGGATTACTCGCGCTTCGCTCACATGCTCCTGAACCGAGGCGTACTCGACGGCGCGCGTGTGTTGGCACCAAAGACGATCGAGCTGATGACGTCGGACCACCTGGCCGGCATCGCCCATGGACCCGTGTACTACGCCGGCGCGGGCTACACGTGGGGCCTCGGGCTCGCGGTGCGCGAGGACCGCGGCGGTGCACCGATGGCGGGTTCGGCGGGTGACTACTTCTGGCCTGGCGCCTACGCGACCTACTGGTGGGCCGATCCCAAGGAGCAGCTGGTGGTCGTTTCGATGCTGCAGTCGCCGCTCGGGCGGCACTACGCCCAGCTCGTGCGCGCGCTCGTCTATCAAGCAATCGTGGAGTAAGGCCGGGCCGGGGGATTCGCCGCGCGGCGTTGCCTCACCGGAGCGACGCGTACCACTCAGCTCGCCGGATGATCTCGTTTTGGTGCGGCGGCAGATCCTGACTCTTGCAAACTGCCGGAAGGGAGGACCCGACGATGGGAGAGATGAAGAAGGCGAGGTTTAGCGCCGGTCCGTTGACCTTTGCCGTTCGCCACGAATTGTGGGACGGCAACATCCAGGATCATCCGGATCAGGGCATCGTGATCCTGGTGATGGCGGACGTCGCCGGCAAGGAGACAACGCTGCTCCGGTTCAACTGCTTCGACTTCGAAAGAAGCTACGTCTACGGTCCCGAAAATGCGGACGTGCGTGTCGAAGGGCCGGCGATGCTTGGCGGCGCGGCCACGACGAATCTGTACCGGATGGACTCGACCGTCGACGGCAACCCGATCGGCTGGACCATCCGCACCTTGGGGACGAAGCTGCCGAAAATGCTGGGGCGCGCTGGCTATCCGCAGATTGCCGAAATCATCGATATGGCGGCGGTGACGGCAGTCCTCCCGGACGTCGAAGCCTGTGCCCGCGAATTGCGCGCGACGAAGCGCAACACCGTCAAGCACAACCGAGGCACCCATATCTTCGAGGCTGGGAACATCCGGTTCGGACTCGAAATGCGGCGGCTGGCGATGGGCGATGGCGGTCTCGCGATCCATGTGCTGGCCGATATCGGCGGGACGCCGGGCAAGAAGTACACGGAAGAAACCGAGCTCCTGGCCTTCGATCACTTCTGGAACGGTGCGCATTACCACTACGGCCCGCGCAACAAGAACCATCGCATCTACTGGGATCGGACCCTGGTCGAAGATCCGCTCGCCTGGACGCTGGAGCAGTTCGAGAAGGGCAAGCTGCCGGCGATGATCGAGCGTGCCGGCTATCCGGGGGTGGCGGCGGATCTCGACGTCGAAAAGATCGCCTCGGTACTCCCGGCGATGAAGGAGCAGGCGCTCGATATGTGGGAGGAAGGACGGCGGCTGACCGGTCATCCCGGGCTGCCGCTGGAGCCGACTCCAAACCTCGCGGCCGCCGATTGACACCTGAAGTGGTAGAGTGCCCCGCGCGCGGGGCGCTGCTCGGCTCTGTGTCGTCGAGGCGATGAGTCGTCGCCCGCTCGCGACTATCGAGGCCGCCGCGCGTGGAGGGTTCAGGTCGCCGTTCGCGAGTTCGTGGCGGCGTCAGGATTCTGCGGTCGTCGGTCCAAATCCGACCCGCGCAACCACCTGTAGACGGCCCGGGAGCTGGCGACGAGCGGTGGGGGCGAAGGCTGAGCGCGTTGCTTTCATCGGCTTGCGTGTAACGGTGGCGCCGATGTGACGAGGTGACACCGTTGTCGAGCAACCGACACCTCGCCCCGACAAACCCCTGATTCTACGGCGCTCCATGGTGGTCCCGCGCTTGCAATTCCCGACGGCGCGGGCG
>DATGCY010000470.1:0-3685 GCA_035311385.1 Candidatus Methylomirabilota bacterium | reverse complement strand
TGTCGGCTCCTGTGCGTTTCGCCCCTCGTAGGCAGGCTCCTCTCGAGCCGGCGGCGGAGACGTGGCCGGAGTCGGCGGCGCCTGCGCCGCGCGCGGCTCCGGCGCTCGAGGTGCCGGCGGCGGGACCGCAGCCGCTCTCTGAGGCAACGGCGCCGTGCGCGACGCCGCCACCGGCGGCGCAACAGGTGTCGGCTCAGGCTTCAATCGCTCCGGCGGGGCGGGCGGATCAGGACGGCTCGCGGACGCCGACTCCTCGGTCTTGGCAGGCGTGGGCTCTACGAAGAGCATGTCCCCACGGTTGGCGATCACCGGATTGTGAAGCCAGCCCGTGAAAAGCACGGTCACGACCACGAACAGGTGCAGGAGCAGCGAGCCCATCATCGCGCCCACCAGGTACCGGGCGGGGCGAGCCTCGGGCAGGAGATCTGACCCCCAGGCCCACACCGGGCGCGCAGCCTCGAACACTCCCATCTTTTCGATCATAAGCTAGGTGGCCGGTCTTTCTCCCTTACGTCGTTGCGGCCATGGCGCCGCCGTCGACCACGATCTCCGTGCCCGTGATGAACGAGGCGTCCTCCGAGGCAAGGAAGAGCGCGCAGCGGGCAATGTCCTCCGGCTCTCCGACCCGCCCGAGCGGAATCCCGTGCCCATCCCGGGCCGCCCGTTCGACACGATCGACGATGTCGGCGGTCAGTCGCGTGCGGATGGTGCCGGGACAGATGGCATTCACGCGGATGCGGTCGCGCCCGTAGGAGGCCGCCATCGCCCGCGTGAGGGCGAGCACGGCGCCCTTGGAGGCGGCGTAGGCATGGCTCGGCCGCTCCACGGAGCCGCGAAAGGCCGACACGGAGGCGATGTTGACCACCGCGCCGCCGCCCGCGTTCCGCAGGTGCGGCACCGCGGCGCGCGTCACCAGATAGATGGCGCGCACGTTCACGTCCTGCGCGAGGTTCCAGTGATCGAGGCTGATGCTTTCGACGGTGCCACCGACCACCATCGTCCCCACCCCCGCGTTGTTGAGAAGGACGTCGAGGCGGCCGAAGGCGCGCATGGCCTCCGCGACCACCGCCTCGCATCGATCGGGCCGGGCGAGGTCCGCGGCGACCGAGACGACCTCGCCGCCGGTCGCCCGCACGTCGGCCTCGGTGCGCGCCAGCTCCGCCTCGCGCAGGTCGACGATGGCCACCCGGGCCCCCGCGCGCGCGAAGAGGACCGCGCTCGCCCGGCCGATGCCGGTGGCGGCCCCCGTGATCACGGCGGTCTTGCCTCGCAACGCGCCACTTTCGGCCAGAGCCATGGATGTCCCTCCCGTGACGATGATGGTCGCGGCCGCCGAATCTCCGGGTGGGCGCGCGGGCCCTGACTATAATCGGACCGGAGGGTCCCCATGGAGACGAAAGTCGACGAGATCGCGGAGGGCGTCTATCGCCTCTCCACCTTCCTGCCCGCGGTCGGGCCGCGCGGCTTCACCTTCAACCAATTCCTCGTGGACGCGGCAGAGCCCCTGCTCTTTCATTGTGGGCAGCGCGCGCTCTTTCCCGCGGTGTCACAAGCGGTGGCTCGTGTGATGGATCCGCGCCGGCTGCGCTGGATCGCCTTCAGCCACATCGAGGCGGACGAGTGCGGCTCGCTCGGCGAGTGGCTGGCCGCGGCCCCCGAGGCCACCGTCACCCACGGCGCCATCGGCTGCGCGATCTGGCTCAACGATCAGGCTCCGCGTGCGCCCCGCGCCCTCGCCGACGGCGAGGTGCTCGATCTCGGGGGACGACGAGTGCGGCGACTCGACACCCCGCACGTGCCGCACTGTTGGGACGCGGGACTGCTCTTCGAGGAGACCACGGGCACGCTCTTCACCAGTGATCTCCTCACTCACGTGGGCAATCCGCCCGCGCTTACCAACGGTGACATCCTGGGCCCCGCCGTGGAGGCGGAGCGACGCTTCGGCTACACCGCGCTCACTCCCGCCACCGGGACGACCATTCGGCGCCTCGCCGCCCTCCAGCCGCGCACGCTCGCCGTCATGCACGGCTCGTCATTCTCCGGCGACGCGCCGGCTGTACTCGGCACTCTCGCCACGTTCTACGACGAGCTCCTCGAGAAGGGCACCGCACCGGGTCGCGACTAGGCCGGACGGGTGAGGAGCTCTCCGCACATGCGACGGCTGCTCCTGATCCGGCTCACCATCGGCTCAGGCCGCGGCCATCGTGCCGATCGTCGGGGTGCGCACTGCGCTGAGATTACGAGCGTGACATGAACGAGATCTTCGACTTCGTGGTGCGGCACGGGTCGCCTGTAATTTTTGGCTGGGTCCTCCTCGATCAGGCGGGCGTTCCTCTGCCCGCGGTGCCACTCCTCCTCGTCATCGGCGCCCTCGCGGGCGCGGGGCGGCTGAGCCTGTGGCTGGCGGTGGCCGTGGCCATGGCGGGCTGTCTCGCCGCCGACCTGCTCTGGTACACCTTCGGCCGGCGCCGCGGGGCGAGCGTGCTCGGCATCCTCTGCCGCATCACCCTGGAGCCGGATTCCTGCGTGCGCCGGACGGAGGAGTTGTTCATCGCCCATCGCCTCCGCTCCCTCGTGATCGCCAAGTTCCTCCCCGGCTTGAATCCCCTCGCCGCCGCCCTCGCCGGCGTCGTGAAGATCCGCCTCATCGTGTTCGTGCTGTGCGAGGTGGGCAGCGCGCTCGCGTGGGCGCTGGGCTGGATCGGTCTCGGCTATCTCTTTTCCGACCTCATCGAGCCCATCGCCGCGGCCGTTGCGCGGCTCGGCGGGGCCGGGGTGGCCCTGGCCGCCGGTTGCCTCGCCCTCTACGTGGTGGTGAAATACGTCCAGCGCCGGCTCTTCTTCCGCGAGCTCCGCATGGCGCGCATCACCCCGGAGAACCTGAAGGCGATGATGGACCGCGGCACGGAGACCATCATCGTGGACCTGCGCACCTCGGTGGCCGCCCAGGCGATGCCGTACACCATTACCGGCGCGCTCCGCATCAGCCCCGAGGAGCTCCAGCGCCGCCAGCGCGAGATCCCTCGCGACGTCGAGATCGTCCTCTACTGCACGTGACCCACCGAGGCGACGAGCGCCCGGGTGGCGCTCGCGTTGAGGAAGCTCGGCATCATCCGCGTGCGCCCGCTCGCGGGCGGGCTCGCCGCCTGGCACGAGCTCGGCTTCCCCGTGACGCCGATCGAAGTGGAGACGAAGGCCGCGGGCTGAGTCAGGCCCGGGATTACTCCAGCGCGTAGGTGACGCTGATGTTGACTTCGAGCTCTTGCTCGCCGGCGGCAATGGGCACGGGCGCGCTCGCCATCATGCGCGCGGCCATGGGGTGGGGCGCACCGGATGCCGTGTCCTTGATCGCGAGCACCCGCCCGAGCTTCGCTCCGGCAGCCGCCGCGAAGACCTGGGCCTTCTGTCGCGCATCCGCGATGGCCTTCGTCCGCGCCTGGTCGAGGAGCGGAGCGGGGTCGGCGATGGAGAACGCGATGCCGCCGAGGGCGTTCGCCCCCTGGCTCACCAGCGTGTCGAGGAGGCGCCCGAGGGAAGCGAGGTTCCGCACCTTCACGCGCACTTGATTGGTCACCTCGTAGCCGGTGACGGCGGCGGGCTGGGGGCGGCTCGGCGAGGACTGCGCGCGCACCGGCACGATGCTCACATTCGTGGTCTGCACGTCGCGGTCGGCCACTCCCTGCGC
>DATGCY010000469.1:0-7685 GCA_035311385.1 Candidatus Methylomirabilota bacterium | reverse complement strand
CCCGGCGAAGAGGCTCTTCACGATGGCTTCGCGATCGATGGCGTAGTAGAGCGCCTGGCGCACGCGCTTGTCCTTGAAGGGCTCGCGCTGGGTGTTGAGATAGATCCAGATCACGCGCGCGGACGGCGGCGTGTACACGACGAGGTTGGGATTCTTGGCGAGCCGGGCCGCCTCCTGGGGCAGCACCTGGAAGATCAGGTCCACGTCGCCGCTCTCGAGCGCAAGCATGCGCGCGCTCGCGTCGGGATACGGGCGGCTGATTACCGCCTTGAGCCTGGGCTTCCCCGCCCAGTATTGCTCGTTGGCCTCGAGCCGCACTTCCTGGCCGCGCTTGTGGTGGACGAGCTTGAAGGGCCCGCTCCCCACGGGGGCCGTGTGCACGTTGTCGTCGCCCGTCTTCTCGATCTGCGCCTTGCTGTACACGACGATCCAGTGATAGCCGAGCGTGTTGATCATGGGCGCATAGGGCGCCTTCGTGCTGATGCGGAGCGTGCTGTCGTCCGCGACGGCGATCGTGTCCACGATGGCCAGCGTGGCCTTGCCGATGGAGTGCTTGCGAAAGCGCTCGAGGCTGAACCGCACCGCCTCGGCGTTGACCGGGGTGCCATCGGTGAACTTCATGCCCTTACGGATCTTGAGTGTCCAGGTCTTGCCGTCCTTCGACTGCTCCCACGACTCCACGAGCCAGGGAATCACCTCGCCCTTGGTGGTGAGGAGCACCAGCGGCTCGGAGACCTGGTTGAGGATGCTGCCGTTGTGGAGCCCCGTGGCCTTGTGCGTGTCGAAGATGGGCACGTCGGTCGGCATCCCGATCACGAGGGTGTCCTTGCCCGCGGCGGCGGGCGCGACCCACGCCAGCACGGCGAGGGTGACAACGGGGAGCAGGCGCGTCATCCGGAGACCCATCCGCCACTCGGATGCAGGATCTGCCCGGTGAGATAGCCCGCCTCCTCGGAGGCGAGCACCACCGCGCAGTACGCCACGTCCTCCACGCTGCCGAAGCGTCTAAGCGGCAGCTCGGCGAGCCTCCGCGTCCGATACTCGGGTGTCATCACGTCCTTGCTCATGTCCGTCTCGATGCCGCCCGGCGCGATGGCGTTCACCGTGATGCCGTGGCAGCCTACCTCGGAGGCGAGCGCGCGCGTGAGCGACTCCACGGCCCCCTTCGTCGCCGCATAGGCGGCGAAGCCGCCCCCGCCCACCGCCCGCTGGGCGAGCTGGGTCGAGAGATTGATGATGCGGCCGTACTTCCGCTCGATCATCACGGGGAGAGCGAGCCGTGTGCACTGGATGGTGCCCGTCACGTTGATGTCGAGCATGCGGCGATAGCCGGCAGGGTCGACCTGGAGGAGCGGACCGCGCACCATGATGCCCGCGTTGTTCACCAGGATGTCGAGACCGCCGAAGCGGTCCACCACGGCGTCGATCATGGAGCGGGCGTCAGGCTCGCTCGCCACGTCGCCGCGGATGGCGAAGGCCTCGACCCCGAGGCCCTTCGCCTCCGCCACCGCCTCATCGGCCTGGCGCTGGCTGGCGAGATAGTTGATGGCCACGCGCGCGCCCTCGCGGGCGAAGGCCAGCGCGATGGCTCGCCCGAAGCCGCGGCCGGCCCCCGTGACGAGGGCGCGGCGGCCGTCCAGCTTTCCCGCCATCAGCGTGCGGCGCTCTTCTGGCTCTTCTCCAGCCAGAACCTGGCGAGGTCGATGGGCTTGGGCCACCACACGTCCTTCTTGCCGAGGATGCGCTGGATGAGCCGCTCCACCATGCGCATGCGCGAGGGCCGACCGATGACCTGGGGGTGACCCAGCCAGTTGTAGAAACCGCCCTCCTCGTACATACCCTCGAACTCCTCCGACCAGATCTCCCACACGTCCTGCTGACTCCAGATGCCATTGCCCACGGGCGGGTTGGAGCTGAAGAGGAAGAAGGGCGCGTCATTGTTGCACCAGGAGGTGGGGAACTCCACGAGCGGGCCCCGCGAGGTCTCGATGCAGTACGGCAGGTCCGTGTCGAGGGCGTTGCTGTGGTAGACGAAGCCGTGCTTCTTGAGCAGCTCCATGGTGTGCTGGCTGGGATCGGCGGAGGGTGAGCGCGAGCCGAGGGGCGTCACCCCCAGCACCTTCTTGAAGATGTCGAGGCTCTTCACGAGAAGCGCCTCTTCCTCGTCTCGGCTCTTCAGGGAGGACGGGCGCTCGTGGAGGTAGCCGTGCTGGCCCACCTCGTGGCCGCGCTTGACGATCTCCTCGCACAGCGCGGGATAGCGCTCGACGATCCAGCCGGGGATGAAGATGCATGTCTTGAGGTCGTAGCGGTCGAGGAGATCGAGGATACGCGGCATCCCGGTCTTCGGGCCGTAGGAGCCCATGGACATGTGCAGGTATCGATCGGCGAGAGCGGGATCGCGCTGGATCCACGGCGACTCGCCGTCGAGGTCGAACGTCATCATGATGGCGCAGCGGGCACGCTCGGGCCAGGTCACGGGTGTGGTCATGGTGCAGAAGGATAGCCGAGGGGCCCAGGGACCGCAATGCTCGGGCAACCGTGGGCGCTGAAGGTTGACGCCGCCTCTTCTCGCGCATCTCCCAGCCTGGAGGGCCGGGCGGGCCCTCGCCCGTTTGACCTCTCGAAATCCCTCTGGCACGATCGACGCGATGATGCAGGAAGAAAGCAGCCGGCGCGCCTTTCTCGCCATGTCCGCCATCGGTCTCGGAGGCATGCTCATGCCCAATCGGTCCAGCGCCAGCGCCGTGCTCGAGCGGCGCATCCCGAAGTCGTCCGAGCCGCTCCCCGCGGTGGGCCTCGGCACCTGGCAGGCGTTCGACGTGGGCGGCGATGGTCGCGGAATGGCCGAAGCCAAGGAAGCCCTCAGGGTCTTCGTGGCGGAGGGCGGCCGGGTCATCGACACCTCCCCGATGTACGGGTCCGCGGAGTCCGTCACCGGGCAACTCGCCACGGAGCTCCGCGTGAGCGCGAAGCTCTTCGTGGCGACCAAGGTGTGGACCACGGGGAAGCAGGCGGGCGTCCGTCAGATGGAAGAGTCCATGCGTCGGCTCCGCGTCCAGCGTCTCGATCTGATGCAGGTGCACAACCTGGTCGACGTGCAGACCCAGCTCGCCACCCTTCGCGACTGGAAGACCTCGGGCCGCTTCCGCTATATCGGCGTGACCCACTACCATGCGGGCGGCCACGCCGAGCTCGAGAAGATCATCGGGCGCGGCGACGTCGACTTCGTGCAGGTGAACTACTCGCTCGCCGAGCCCGAGGCCGATCGGCGGCTCCTGCGGGCGGCCGCGGACAGCGGCACCGCCGTCCTCGTGAATCGCCCCTTCGCGGAAGGCGGCATGTTTGCGCGCGTGAAGGGCCGGCCCCTGCCGGATTGGGCGCAGGAGACAGGGAGCGCGAGCTGGGCGCAATTCTTTCTCAAGTGGATCCTCGCCCAGCCCGCCGTCACCTGCGTGATCCCCGGGACCCGCAACGCCAAGCACGTGGTGGAGAATCTCGCCGCAGCCTCCGGTCCCCTCCCCGACGAGGCGATGCGCCGCCGCATGCTCGAGTACTTCACCTCGCTCTAGGACCCTCGGAGGGGGGCATCGTCCCCGTTCCGACCCCCCCGAGGATTCGGTGGTGCGCGCGAAGCCCGCGCTCGGAGCGCGAACATCCAAGCGGCTACGGCCGCGGCGGTGGGGGCGGGTGATTCGCGATCCAGTGCTCGGCGATGTCGATGCGCCGGCACAGCCACACGCGGTCGTGCCGTTCGACGTGATCGAGAAATCTCATGAGGGCGCGCAGCCGTCCGGGCCGCCCGGCCAAACGCATGTGAAGCCCCACCGACATCATCCGGGGGGTGTGAGCGCCTTCCGCGTAGAGCACGTCGAAGGCATCCCGGAGGTAGATGAAGAAGTCCTCGGAGGTGCTGAAGCCCTGCGGTGTCCCGAACTTCATGTCGTTGTTGTCGAGCGTGTACGGGATCACCAGGTGCGGGGCACTACCCACCCGCACCCAGTATGGCAGGTCGTCGTTGTAGGCATCGGAGTCGTACAGGAATCCACCCTCTTCCACGACGAGGCGGCGGGTGTTCGGACTCAGCCGCCCCGTATACCATCCGCGAGGTCGGCTCCCGGTGGCGCGGGTGAGACTCTCGATGGCCCGCCGCATGTGCTCGCGCTCCGTAGCCTCGTCGACGCCCTGGTAGTCGATCCAGCGCCACCCGTGGCTCACGACCTCGTGCCCCGCCTCCACGATAGCGGCCGCCGCGTCGCGATGGCGCTCGAGCGCCATGCCGATGGCAAAGACGCTGATCTTGATCGAGCGCTCCGCGAACACCCGCATGAGCCTCCAGAACCCGACGCGGCTGCCGTATTCGTAGATCGACTCGACCTGGAGATTGCGCGCCCCCCGGACGGGCGAGGCGCCCACCACTTCCTGCAGGAACGACTCGGCTTCGCCATCGCCGTGCAGGATCGATCGCTCGCCGCCTTCCTCGTAGTTCATCACGAACTGCAACGCGAGGCGGGCGCCGCCCGGCCACTTCGGGTCGGGAGGCCGCGCGCCATAGCCGATCAGATCGCGATCGTCATTCACGGTCATGCGCCTTCTCCCTGCCGAAAGCCCGGCGGCGCGGCAAACTTCCCTGCCTTGCTTTGGCGCAATCCGAGCCGCACGGCGGCCTCAGCGAGCTGGATGCCACAGGCGACGGGCTCGACGATGGGCACGGCGACCCGCTCGCGGAGCCGGGCAGCGTAGGGCGACAGCCGAGCGCCACCCAGGACCACGAGGTCGGCTCCGCTCTCCGCGATGACCTGCGCCACCGCGGTCGTGAGTGCCGTCACCGCGCTCGCGGGCGACGGTTCTGTCTCGTTCAGCGGAGGCAGGTTCACGGAGTGCACGGCCGCGCAGCGACTCGCCGCGCCAAGCAGCGCGATCAGATCCTGGGTGTACGGCACCATGCGCGCAGGAGCCGTCAGCACGGCGAAGCGATGGCAGAACAGGAGCGCGACCGCGAGGGCAGCCTCCGCCATGTTGACGACCGGCACCTCCATGACCTCCTTCACCGCCGCCGTCCCGTAATTCCCGAACCCGGCCAGCACGACGGCGTCAGGTGGCGGCGCCACGCGTGGGAGGGCCAGCGAGAGAGCCCGCCCCGCCGCATAGTCCGCATAGAAGCTATCGACGATGGGCGGCCCCTCGCGGTTGGTCCACGCGATCACCTCGGTCCCCGTGGAGGCGGCGCGGTGGGCGAGCTCGCGGCACGCCTCCGTGATCGCCTCCGTCGCGTTGGGGTTGGCGAGGAGAATCTTCACCGGCAGTTATGTAGTGGGTCGCCCCGGGTTTGTCAACGTCCATCGTCGTCGCACGCTGCCTTGCCAAGCAAACCACGCGGGCGCTATAGTGACGGGCCCGCGGAGTCGGCGCGATCGTCGCGCGGGGCCGAGGGGAGGTGAGGATGGCGACGCTCCAGTGGGTGAAGATCGAACCGCTCACCGACGAGGCGTTTGCCCCCTTCGGTCAGATCATCTCGGCGCAAGACCGCGCGCCGGATTTCCACACGACGAGTGGAACGCGAGGCTGGGCCGTCGACTTCCAGGCGGGCAGGCCGCTTCTCATGCTCCTCCACACGCCCTACCAGGGGCTGTCCTTCGGCAAGCTCGAGCGTCATTTCAACCTGACGCAGACCTTCCTGCCCATGGGCGGCTCGCCGGCGGTGGTTGCGGTGGCCCCACCCGGGTCGGGCGATCGCAACGAGGTGCCGGCGCCTTCCGACGTGCGCGCCTTCCTTCTCGACGGCAGCCGGGGATACCTGCTCGGGCGGGGGGTGTGGCACAGTCTCGACCGGTACCCGCTCTATCCCCCGGCCAGTCAGTGGGTCATCCTCACCGATCGCGAGACACAGGAGGACCTCACCGGCGCCTATGCCGGTCAGCATGCCATGCGACTCACGCAGGAGGTCGATTTCGCCGCTCGCTTCGGCGTGACCTTCTCGCTCGCCATGTAGGCCGCTCGGACCAACAGCGTGCCCCTCGACAAGGAGGATCCGATGCAGACGAAACTCTCGAGACGTGAGGTCCTCGTGGGCGGAACGGCAGCGGCGCTCGCGGCCGCCGCGCCCGGCCGCGCGGCGGCCCAGGCCAAGGAACTGGTGGCCAACACGTATGGCGGCGGCTGGGAAGCGGGGCATCGTGCCGGCATCGCCCAGCCGCTCGAGAAACGGCTCGGCATCAAGGTGACGCTGGTCTCGATGCTGGCGGCCGAACTCGTCGCGCGCACGAAGGCGGCGGCGGGCGGGCGGCCTCCCGTCGACGTGGCGCTCGTCGACGACGGCCCCTTCCTGCTCGCGATCAAGGAAGACGTCTTCCAGCGCCTCCCCATGGATCGCATTCCCAACGCCAAGCGCATCTATGCCAAGTACCGGCCGAAGGAACCGTTCGGGGTTCCCATCGGCGCCTCGCAGATCGGCATCGCTTACAATTCCAAGACGCTCAAGACCCGGCCGGCATCCTGGGCGGACCTCTGGAATCCCGAATACAAGGGCCGCATCGGGCTCAGCACGCCCGCGAGCACGTTGGGCACGGTGACTCTTCTCAGCTTTGCCTCTCTCAAGGGCGGCAACGAAGGCAACATCGAGCCGGGATTCGAGGCGGTGAAGTCGCTCCTCCCCAGCGTCTCGTCGATTCAGGCAGTGCCCGCCAATCTCCGCACGCTCCTCGAACGCGGCGAGATCGACATCGCCCCCATGTGGCACCACGACACCACGATCGTGAAGATGAAGGGTACGGGCGTGGAGTTCGTACTCCCCAAGGAAGGCGGCATCGCGGGTTTGGCCTGGCTCGCCATCACTAAGGGGGCCAACACGGACCTCGCGATCGAGTACCTGAACCAGGGACTCGATCCCGACAGCCAGAAGCTCATGGCGGGCGCCCCTTCGTATATCGGACCGGTCATCGAGGGTGTGGAGGTCGCCCCCGAGTTGCGCGGGATCGTACCTGCGACGCCGGCGGACCTCGAGCGCCTCAAGACACTCGACTGGCCGAAGATCAACACGCAGCGGGCCGACTGGATCGCCCGCTGGAATCGCGAGATCAAGGTCTGAGCACGCCCGCGGGGCGGGCCCGGCGAGCCGCCTGGAGCTCGCAGCTGCGGCTCTGGCAGCTCGCCGTGCCCGCCACGCTTTTCCTGCTCGTCTACTTTGCCGTCCCCCTCGGCATGCTGTTCTTTTGGAGCGTGCGGGCCCGCGGGGTGCCCGGGCTCACCTTGATCAACTTCCGTACACTCCTGTCCGATCCGTTTTTCCTGCAAACGCTCTGGCTCAGCGTGCGGCTGTCCCTCGAGGTCACGGTGATCACCCTCGTTCTCGGGTTTCCTCTCGCCTATCTCTACACGCGGCTGGGGGCCGGGTGGCGGCTCACCATCCTGTTCGTCACGCTCCTGCCGCTGCTCACGAGCGCCGTGGTCCGTTCGTTCGCGTGGATCGTGATCCTCGGCAAGCAAGGGCTCGTGAACACGGTGCTCATGGGCTCAGGCCTCCTCGAGGCGCCCGCGAAGCTCTTGTTCACCGTCGACGGCGTGCGGGTGGCCCTCGCTCAGGTCCAGCTGCCCTTCATGCTGCTCCCGCTCATCAACGCCTTGGAACAGCTCGACCCATCGCTCGAGCAGGCGGCGGTGAGCCTCGGGGCCAGTCAGGCGCGCGC
>DATGCY010000468.1:0-3051 GCA_035311385.1 Candidatus Methylomirabilota bacterium | reverse complement strand
CCTCCGCATGGCCACCGCGCTTCTCC
This sequence comes from Candidatus Methylomirabilota bacterium, assembly GCA_035311385.1. GTDB lineage: Bacteria > Methylomirabilota > Methylomirabilia > Rokubacteriales > CSP1-6 > AR37. Next base: position 3,025 of record DATGCY010000468.1, on the reverse strand, counting down.
TCGCGTCGAGCCTGAGCTTCCTCGGCCTGGGGGTGCAGCCGCCCATGCCCGAGTGGGGCGCCATGCTCGCCAACGGACGGTCGTACCTGTCGACGAGCCCGCACGTCGTGCTCTTCCCCGGCCTGGCCATCATGGCGGTGACGCTGGGCTTCAACCTGCTGGGCGACGGACTCCGAGACGTGTTCGATCCACGTCTCCCACCGTGACCAGCGCACAGACATAGGAGCGATCATGCCGATCATTCGAGGCGGTCGAGGCAACTATGGCGAAGCGATAGGCATCCTCACCCTGGACACGGTCTTCCCGCGCATTCCGGGCGACATCGGCAATGCCACCACGTTCGATTTCCCCGTGCGGTTCAGCGTCGTGCGAGGAGCCTCTCCCAAGCGCGTCGTCCACGAGCAGGACCCTGCCCTCCTCAAGCCCTTCATCGACGCGGCGCAGGAGCTGGAAGCAGCGGGCTGCCGCGCCATCACCACCACGTGCGGGTTCCTTGCCCTGTTCCAGCGGGAGATGGCGGCGGCCGTGGGCGTGCCTCTCTTCACATCCAGCCTGCTCCAGGTACCCGTCGTGCATCGGATGCTCCGCCCCGATCAGGTCATCGGCATCCTCACCGCCCACTCCGACGCCATGAATCCACGGGTGCTCGAGGCGGTGGGCGCTGAGGGCGTGCCCTATGTCCTGGGCGGCTCTCAGCTCGCGCCGGACTTCTATAACGTCTTCGTGCAGAACCGCGACTGGATCGACACCGACCAGTGCGAGCTCCAGCTCGTCAAGCTCGCCACCGACCTGGTCGAGAAGCATCCGAAGATCGGCGCCTTCGTGTGCGAGGGAACCAACTTCTCGTCGTGGGGCCGGGCCATCCAACAGGCCACCGGGCGTCCCTTCTTCGACATCGTCACCATGACCCGCTGGATCTACGACGCCGTGGTGAAACCCCCCGTGGCGGGAGGCTTCATGTGATGCCGCGTCTCGTTCTCGCCGCCCTCGCGCTCCTCCTCTGGGTCGGGGTGGCCATGGGGCAGGAGCGCACCCTGACCTGGGCCGACGGCACCGACGTGGCCACCCTCGATGGCGCCTTCACCATCGACATCGCGAGCACCACGCTCCTGCGCCACGTGGCGGAGACGCTCGTGAAGCTCAACGCCACCCTCGCCGTCGAGCCCGGCCTCGCAGAGTCGTGGAGCGTGGCCAAGGACGGCGTCACCTGGACCTTCCGGCTCCGCCGGGGGCCTCGGTTCTCCTCAGGAACGCCCGTCACCGCGCAGGCCGTCAAGTTCAACCTGGAGCGCATCCTCGATCCCAAAACGGCGGCGGCCAATCGCGCCGCCCTCGTGTCCATCGCCTCCGTCGACGCGGTGGACGAACGCACCCTCAAGATCGTCACCAGGCAGCCCTTCCCCGATCTGCTCCGGGCCCTCGCCGACCGGGCCGCGATGGTCCTCGATCCCGCGGAAGTCGCCAAGCATCCCGTGCGTGAGGTCGGCCGGCATCCCATCGGCAGCGGGCCGTACCGCGTGACGACATGGACGCCCGGCCAACAGCTGGTGTTCGAGCGCAATCTGCACTGGTGGGGGCCGCCGCCCGAGATGGAGCGCATCGTCTACAAGGTCGTGCCCGAGGCCAATACTCGTCTGGCCATGATCCGCCGCCGCGAGGCCGACATTATCTCGAAGCCTCCCGTGGAGGCCATTCCGCAGCTCGAGGGTGAGCCCGAGCTGCGCGTGATCAAGGTGGACGGCGTGCAGCTCATGACCTTCGAGCTCCTGACGGACAAGAAGCCGCTCGACGACGTGCGTGTCCGCCGCGCCATCGCTCATGCCATCGATCGCAAGGCCATCATCGACGGACTCCTCCCCGGGCTGGCCAGCGACTACTGCGCTCCTGTCACGCCCGCGGTGGGCACGGAGTTCGTGGCGCAGCAGCCCTGCTATGAATACAGCCCGACGCAGGCGACCGCCCTCCTCGCCCAGGCCGGGCACGCGGGCGGCTTCGACATGGAGCTCTGGACCTCGAACGGCCGCTACGTCAAGGACCGCGAGATCGGCGAGGCGGTCCAGGCCATGCTCACCGCCGTGGGCATTCGCGCCCGCCTCCGCACCATGGAGTGGGCAGCGTACACCAAGGCGTGGACCGCTCCGGAGCGCACCATGTGGCTCATCGGCCGCTCCGCGGGCTTCGCGGACTTCATCTTCACCCGTCATTTCTCGAAGGCGAACTGGGACTCCGGCGCGAACAACAACACGCGCTTCTACGACCCCAAGGTCGAGGATCTGCTCGTGCGTGCGCGCCAGGAGATGGACCCCAAGCGCCGAGCCGGCTACTACCGGGAGATCCAGGAGATCGTCTGGCAGGCCGTGCCCATCATCCCGCTCCACACCATCAAAGTGGTCGTCCTCACCCGCGCGAACATCAGCGGCCTCGTCGTACACGCCGACGAAGAGCTGGACCTCGCCTCCGTGAAGCGGCGTCCCTGAATTCACGAGCACTCAGAGCGCGAGGCGGGGCGGTCCCGTCGCCGGGGGGAGGGGAGCGCGCCAGCTGCGTCACCCGCTCGCCTGACTCGCCGCCCTCCGGGCGGCGCACAGGACGAGGGGGTCCCACTCCGCCGGAGCGCTCCCCTCCCCCCGCCGCCACCCGCCCCGGTCGCACGTGCGGCGATCGTGAATAATTGGGACTACGTGGAGAATTCGGTTAGGAGTGGTGCAGCTCCTGGACGGGTCGAACTTCGATGGTGCCGATGCGAGCGGGGGGAAATCTCGCGGCCAGCGCGCACGCCTCGTCCATGTCCTTGGCCTCGACGAGGAAGAAGCCTCCGATCTGCTCCTTGGTTTCGGCGAATGGGCCGTCCGTGACGGTGGTCTTGCTGCCACGGACCCGAATGGTGCGGGCCGTCCGCGTCCGCTGGAGAGCGTTCGAGACGATGTAGTGGCCGCTCTCCCGGATCTCCTCGGTGTAATCGAGAGCCGCGTCCACGAGGGTCTGCATCTCCTTCCCGGGCAGTTCGTCCAGGGTCTTCTCGTCG
>DATGCY010000467.1:0-2596 GCA_035311385.1 Candidatus Methylomirabilota bacterium | reverse complement strand
CGATGACGGAGCCGATGATACCGACGAGCGTCGTGGCAATGATGCCCATGGCGTCAACGCCGGGCACCACAGCGCGGGCGATCAGACCCACGATGAAACCCACGACGAGGGACCAAAGGATGTGGAGCATGGAGTTCTCCTTTTCTCGTCCGTCGCTCTCGTTTCGGGCCAACCTGCCGCCGCGGCAGGACTCGTGACGGGCGGGAGCCTAGCACGAATCGCATTGTTACGACGTCGCCTGCGCGGCGGTGGGCCGCGCCGAGTCAGGGATGCACCGTGGTCCACTGAGGACTACGAGATCATGCCTCGCCGACTCCCTCGGGTGAGCCGCATCGGGAGCCGGCGAGGCGCGGGCGGGGAAGGCTTGCGTCGAGGAATCTCGAGTCAGATGGCCGCGCTAGCGATGTCCCTCCTCTCCCTGTGCGTGGCCGTGCTGCTGCGGCGCCGCATGCTGCTGATAGTGTTGCTGCACCACTGCCTCGTGAGGTTGGTACTTGTAGTGCTGGCTGTGCAGCACCGCTTGCTGCTGAGGCGTCGGGTAGCGCTTCCCCGTGTACTGGCGTTGGTAGGTTGGCACGGGCGCCGCGCGGGGAATCGGCGCGTGCGCCGCCTGCTCCCAGCCCGCATGCTTCCCTTCCCAGCTCTTGCCCCAGTGCTCGCCCCATCGCGGAGGCGCGTTCGCCGCCCACCCGTGGAAATAGGAGGGCGGGTGGCGGTAGTACCTCACGGGTACGCGCAGGATGAAGTCCGGAACGATGTCGGGGTCGACCACCGCCCACGGGCCGTTGTACCAGGAGCTGGCGTACCACGTATCGTCCTTGAACACCCAGTACATGCCGTCATAGAAGAAGAAGTTGGTGTCCACGCTTGGCGCGTAGTAGACGGGCGTGCCGGGCACGACGGTGAGGCTCGGAAGCGCCGGGAAGTGGATCCCGATGTCGATGGAAGGGGCGCCGATGGCGATATTGACCTGCGCTGTCGCGGGTAGGGCCACGACCGGCGCGAGGAGCAAGGCGAGGAGCAGCATGGGAGCGAACCTGAAGACGGCGGAGCCGGTCGCACGAGACTGTCTCATGGTGGTCTTCTCCTTGGGCGACCCAGGAGCATGGCATGTGCCATCGCAGGGCGCGGGCAATCATCCGCAAACCCGTTCGTCCGCGGGCACCGCGCTCTGACCATGGAACCTTTGACCGAGTCGGGGTGACGGAGCAGGCATTTTCCGCGCGGGGGCAGGAAGCTGACATCTCGGAGACAGAGGGAGCGGGCAGGGCGGACTTGAAGGATGATTGAGCCTCGGGCATGGTGTGGGGGCTTCTGAGGAAAGGCTCGAGCCGGTCAGGGGAGATCGCATGGCGCTCGTGATCCGCAACACCACCATCGTCACGTCGGATGCCGCCCGCTCCGTGCATCACGATGCCTCCATCGTCGTCGATGCCGATCGCATCGTGGCCATCGGCCCCACCGCAGAGATCGATCGCACATGGCCGGCCGCCGAGCGTGTGGAGGGGTGCGGCAAGGCCGTGTTCCCCGGGCTCGTCAACTGCCACACGCATCTCCGGCTCACGGTGTCCCGCGGCATTCAGGAGGATTTCGGGTTCCCTTCGACGCTCCGCTTTCCCACCACCGCTCAGGCCATGCTGAGCGTGGAGGAGAACGTGGTCTTCGCCACCCTTGGCGCGCTCGAATGCTTGCGCGGCGGCACGACCACCATGCTGGAGATCGGCCCATGCGTGCTTGACTACGCCAAGTCCGTGGCCGCCACCGGCCTCCGCGTGGTGTTCGGCCAGACTTCCAGCGATCTCGATCCCGCGGGCATTCGCGAGGACCGCTTCGCCTACGTGCCCGCGTTGGCCGAGAAGACGCTGCGCGGCGTGGACGACGTCATCTCCGCCTGGCACGGCGCGGAGAAGGGACGCGTCACCTGCATGGTGGCCGCGGACGGGCCGGAGGCGTGCTCGCCCGAGCTCCTGCGCGGGGCCCGGGAGTTGGCGGAGCGGCGCGACGTGCGCACCACCATCCATCTCGCCCAGAGCCACTGGGAAGTGGAGTCGGTGATGCGCGTGCGCGGCGTCCGGCCCGCCGAGTATCTCTTCCAGCATGATTTCCTCTCCCCGCGCCTGGTCGCCGCGCACTGCCGCTTCATGTCGCGGGGAGAAATCTCCCGCCTCGGATTGAGTCGCGCGTCGGTGTCGCACAACGCGGCCATGGCCGCCCGTCGCGCGGCCGTGCCGCCCATCGAGGCCCTCGCCGCCGCGGGCTGCAACATCGCTCTGGGCACCGATAACATGGCGGAGGACATGCTGGAGGCGATGCGCACCGGCCTCTTCATGGAGCGCATCGCCCGCCAGGACGGCGAGCGGCCCTGGCCGGAGGACGTGCTGGAGTGGGGCACGCGCAATGGGGCCGCCGCGCTGGGCTGGGGTGGCGAGGTGGGCAGCCTCGAGGTCGGCAAGAAGGCCGATTTGATCGTCCTCGACGCGCGACGCCCCCACCTCGTGCCCACCCTGCGCATCGTGTCGGGCTGGATCCACAACGGCCAGGCAGGCGACGTCGAGTCCGTGATGGTGGATGGCCGCTGGCTGATGCGCGATCGCCG
>DATGCY010000466.1:0-3201 GCA_035311385.1 Candidatus Methylomirabilota bacterium | reverse complement strand
AGATGAAAGTAGCGCTCGCGCCACGGCGCGTCCCGGGGCGGCGCTTCCGGTGAGAAGCCCTGGGCGAGCACGTGCGCGTACATCGCATCGACGTCGTCGACGTAGAAGATGACGCGGGTGACGTCGCTCGCCGAGGGCTGGGCGACGGCGAGATTCAGGTGCCCCGCGCCCACGCGGAACGAGGTGAAGTCCGCTGTCTCGCCCCCGTAGGCCATCAGGAAGCCGAGCGCCTGGTAGAAGCGCACGGCCCGGGCCATATCCCGGGTGCCGAACGTGACCGCATTGATCGAGCGGATCTCGGGCTTCCGCGGTGTCACCGTGGATTCCTCCACCTGTGCGCCCCACCGGCCCTGTGATGGCCAGCCGGATTCGACGGTTCTGATATCCTAGCCGACAGTCTGGCGCAATGAGTAGCTCGACATGGCAAACGCCAGAAGCATTCCCCGCACTCGCGGCGGACGCCGTTCATGTCTGGCGCATCGCCCTCGCGATGTCCGACGCTGAGCTGAACCGGCGAGTCAGAGTGCTCACCTTCGAGGAGTTGGCCCGGGCGGCGCGCTTCCATTTCGAGCGCGACCGGCGCCGCTGGATCGCCACGCGGGCCACGGTGCGAGATCTACTCGCCCGGTACACGGGCGTCCCGGCTGACTCGCTCCGATTCCGCCTCGGTCCACATGGCAAGCCGTCGCTCGAGGCACCGAACGGCACCGGACTCGAGTTCAATGTCTCCCATTCCGGCGAGCTCGCCCTGTGCGCGGTGTCACGCGGGCGTGCGGTTGGTGTGGACGTGGAGGCGATCCGGCCCGAGTTCGCCACCCTCTCCATGGCGAGACGGTTCTTCGCCCCGGCCGAAGTCAGCTCCCTCGAGTCGATTCCCCCGAGCGAGCAGACGCAGGCATTCTTCGCCTGCTGGAGCCGCAAAGAGGCCTACATGAAGGCACGCGGCACCGGCATCGCGCTCGGACTCGACCGCTTCGAGGTCTCGCTGCTGCCCGGTCGTCCGGCCTCCCTTCTCGCCACTCACGATGAGCCGGACGCCGTGAAGCGCTGGACGCTGATGGCGCTGGCGCCCGGTGACGGATATGCAGGGGCGCTCGTCACGGACGGCCCGGCCAGGCTCGAGTGCTGGCACTGGACATTCGCGGCGACGCCCCCCTGAGCGGACTCAGATCAGGAAGGCGAGGTTGGGCAGCGGCTCTGCCGCGTTGATCAGCACGACCTTCTTGTGGCTCATCCGGAGCTGGCCGTTCACGCGGCGCAGGCGATGCGTGGTACGCCCCACCCACCAGTGCATCTCGTGCCGGGCCTGGATGGACAACTCGGCGAGGATGAAGTTCGACTCCACCAGCAGCTCGCCGTCTGCCGTCCGTTGCACCTCGATGTTCGAAATGAGCCGGCGCATCGGCGAGGCGGGCTCTTGGCTGTAGCGGTACCCCGTCTGGAGGAGCTTGATCCGCGTGTCGAGACGCGCCCGATTGTCGTAGATATGGGAGATGTGCTCCTCGGGATTCGCGGCGGGATCGGTGGTGGCGGGAACCCAATAGATCGCGTCCTCGGTCCACAGCGCGTGCCATTCGGCGTAGCGCGCCTCGTCGGCCAGCCGCGCCTCGCGGTGGAGGAACTCGACGGCGGCCTGATAGTCGGCGTCCGAGACCATCGGCGGCGACGACGGCTAGTGCGCCGCCAACGAGTATTGGCTACACGCCACGTGATCCCGCAGAGTGCCGGGCCAAATTGCGAGCCAGACGAGGCCCGAGGGAGGCCGCAGCCCGAGGCGTACGTGGGTGTACGTTGAGGGCTGCGGCCGACCGAGAACGAAGTATGGCGAAGTCAAGTTGGCCCGGCACTAGGCGGTCATCACCGAGAGATAGTGCTGCCACAGCGCACGATTCGTCGTCTCGTCCGTCACGTGGGAGACGGCGCGGCCATCGGTGTCGATGTACTCGCGCGTGAGACCGCGGCGCAGCTCGATCCATTCGTTGCCGCGCGCCTCGAGGCCGAGCTGGTTACGGCTGGCCACGGTGAGATCCTCGGGCATGAGAAAGGACGCGGGGCCCATACCCGCCTCCGCCATGCGAAGGAGCCGCCCGTTGAACTGCGGTACGCCCTTGAGGAACATCGGCGTGTGCCAGTGCACGGACTCCGCCACGTCGATGGGCTGGACGATGGCGATGTTCGTCTCGCCCAGGAAGAGATTGGGGAAGATGAAGGCGTGCGCGGGGCCTTCGAGGAGGCGCCGCCGCGCCGCCTCCTCGCCGTAGCGGCGCTCCATCTGGCTGACGTACTCGGCCACCGCGGGGCCCGAGGCGTTGCCCAGCCACTCGAAGGGCCGCTCGTAGCCCGGCGACCAGTCGATCTCGATGTGTCCGCGACCCCAGTCCCGCACCACGGCCTTGATGGCGCGCTCGTCGCCCACCACCCGCTGGTACTGCGCGCTCTCCACCGTCTTGAAAAGGGCGAGATGCACGAAGCCCAGGTGATAGCCGTCGCTGTCGTTCTCGGGCAGCATCTTCCAGTTGGCCGGGCACCGGTGTCGGACCCAGCGTGCGCTCAGCTCGACCTCGCCCTCGGGGGAGAGGTCGCAGGAGCGATCGATCAGTCTGGTGGCGGGACCGAGGTGCTCGGCAAGAGTGATCCCGTCGGCGCCCAGGCTCGCGAAGACGAAGCCGCGATAACTCTCCACGCGCGGAGCGTGCAGAAGGCCACGGCTGCGCTTGTCGAGCGAGGCGTAGCCTCCCGGATAGGACACCCCGAGGAGCTCGCCGGTCACGTCGTAGGTCCAGCCATGGTAGGGGCACTGAAAGTTTCGCGCGTGGCCGTGGGGAGCCGTGCACACCATGGTGCCGCGATGCATGCAGCGGTTCAGGAGCACGACCGCGCGCTCGTCGCGGGCGCGCGCGAGGATGACGGGTTGCCGCCCCAGGGTGCGCGTGACGAAGTCGCCCGCGCGTGGGATCTCGCTCTCGTGACCCACGAACGCCCAGCTCCGATGGAAGATCCGCTCCATCTCGTCGTCGAAGACGCGCGGATCGCGATAGAGCGAAGCGTGGACGCGGTCGCTTTTCACGAGCGACGTGTAGTCGATGGGCGAGGCGGCCATTTCGCTCATGGCGCGGTAGTGTAGTCCGCCCTCCGTGGGGAGTCCAGCGGTGACGGCTACAGCCCGAGGTCGCTCAGTCCCTGATGCGTATCCGGCCGGCG
>DATGCY010000465.1:0-9820 GCA_035311385.1 Candidatus Methylomirabilota bacterium | reverse complement strand
AGCTGAGCGCGTACGTCGTCCGGCTGGCGGAGACGGGGCATCACGTGGGCAAGTACCTCGTGCAGCTCGACTCGAAGCTCTCCTTCCCCCTCGTCCATGTGATCATGGCCCTGGTCGCCATCCCCTTCGCCCTGGTGTCGCCGCGCGGCGGCGGGCGCGGGGTGGGCATCGCGGTGGCCATCCTGATCTCGGTCAGCTACTGGCTCGTGCACTCCGTGGCCATCGCCTTCGCCAAGGCCGAGCTGCTGCCGCCCATGCTGGGGGCGTGGACCGCCAACATCGTCTTCGCGGGCATCGGCGCCACTCTCTTCCTCCGCGCCCGGACATAGATCCGGAGGGGGGCTTCGCCCCCCTTCCGGGCCTCCCCCCAGGGGCGCCGGCGGAGCCGGCGCTCGAAGCGGAACCCTCCTACCGCGTGGGGTGAACTCCACCGTGCTCCGGTCTCGGAGCAGACCACGCTCCTGGACTTGTTAGGCGCGGCCCGGGGGCCGAGAAGGGTCCAGATGCGAGGCGCCGCGCGAAGGCCGCACGCGAGGCGTACTCACTGTACGTTGAGCGTGCGGACGAGCGCGGCCGCCGTTCGAGTTGAGCGGCGGCCCGGCCGACGCGAGACGAGAGCTGAGTCGAAGCAGATGGGCCCTTATCGGCTTCCGGGCCTACCGGGCTTCGCGGAGTTGGCGGAGGGTGTCCTCAAGTTGTTTCTGGGCCTGGCCGTAGCCTGCCCAGTCGCCTCGACGAAGCGCCTCCTGCCCCTTCTGCCAGGCGTCCCAGGCGCGCTGGGCGAGAGGCGCGAGCGCGGCCGAACCGGCCGGCTCGGGCCGGGCCGCCTCGGGGCCGCGGCCGGTTGCACTCTCTTCGCGGATACGACCGCCGAAGATCCGCTGGAGGGACTGCTCGAGGCTGGGTTCCATGGCGATCTGGTTGCCGAAGGCGACGATGACGCGCCGGAGCTCGGGGAGCGCGCCCTGCTCGGCGGAGAGATAGATCGGCTGCACGTAGATCAGCGAGTCCTCGATGGGAATGGCGAGGAGCGAGCCACGGAGCACGCGGGAGCCCTGCTGGTTCCACAGTGAAAACTGCGCGGAGATGACGGGATCCTGGTTCACGCGCGCGTCGATCTGGCGAGGGCCGTAGACGAGCTTCTGCTTGGGGAAGGTGTACACGATGAGGCCGCCATAGTTGGGGGCGTCCGACCGCGCGGCCAGGATGGCGATCATATTGTCGCGGCGGGCGGGGTTGAATCCGGAGAGGAGCACGAACTCCTCCGCCTTGCCGCCCGGGAGTCGCATGATCGTGAAGTACGGCTCCATCTCGCGGTCCCGGCCTTCCTGGGTGAGGCGCGGGATCGTCCACAGATCCTCCTTGTTGTAGAAGACCTGCGGATCCTGCATGTGATACGTCCCGTACATCTTGGCCTGGAGGATGAAGAGGTCCTCGGGATACCGCACGTGCGCGCGCAGGTTGGCCGGCATGCGCTCGAAGGGCGTGAAGAGGCTGGGGAAGGCGCGGGCCCACGCGCGAATGAGGGGATCCGCGGGGTCGACCACGTAGAAGACCATGGTGCCGTCGAAGGCGTCGACCGTCACCTTGACGGAGTTGCGGATGTAGTTGAGGCCACGCTCCGGCTGCGCGTAGGGATAACGGTCAGTGGTGGTGTAGGCGTCGATGATCCACACCAGACGCCCGTCGTCCGTCACCACGAAGTAGGGATCGTGATCGTAGCGGAGGAAGGGCGCGGCCTGGCGCACCCGTTCGGCCACCCGCCTGTACATCATGAGGCGGCTCTCCGCGGTGAGGTCGTCGGAGAGGAGGATCTTGATCTCCCCGAAGCGCATGGCGAAGGCGAGCTTGCGGAGGCCGTTCATGGGCACGCCGCCCCGCCCGGTATAGCGCGAGTAGACGTTCTGGTCGCCGGAGGGATAGTCGAGCTCTTGGGAGCGCGTGCGCACGATCACGTACTCGTTGCTCAGCTCGCCGTAATAGATCTGCGGACGCGTGATCTTGGGAAAGCCTCCCGTGGAGATGGGCGGGATGTCCTTCACGAAGAGGTCGGGCAGCCCTTCGGGGGTGACGCGGTTGACGGGGCCCGCCACCAGGCCGTAACCGTGGGTGAAAGTCAGGTGCTCGTTGATCCACACCCGGCTCGGCAGATGCGGGTAGGAGAGCTCGCGCGCCGAGAGCATGATCTGGCGGAGCTCGTTGTTGATCAGGTAACGGTCCACGTCCACGTCGGCGAACTTGTAGTACGTCCGGATCTCCTGAAGCTGGCCGAAGCTCGTGAGGAGCGGGCGGTGGTCCCACAGCCGGATGTTCTTGATGGTGAGGGCGTTGCGCTCCAGGGCGGCCGAGGTCAGCCGGTCCTCGGCGGCGAAGTCCTGCTCCTTGACCGCGTTGAGGCCGTAGGCCTGACGGGTCATGCGGATGTTGTGCTCGATGTACGGCCGCTCGGCCACCAACTCGTTGGGCGTGACCTGGAAGCGCTGGAGCAGCGCGGGCCAGATGCCGAGGCCGCCGGCCCAGGCGACCCCCAGCACCACCAGGCCCGCGACCAGAAAGCCCCAACCCGGCCGCGTCATCTGGAAAAGGCAGGCGGCGGCGCACAGGAGAGCGAGCGCGGTGAGGGCGCCGAGCACGGGCAGCGCGGCGTGGACGTCCGTGTACGAGGCGCCGAAGACCACACCGCGCGGCGAGTAGACCAACTCGTAGCGGTCGAGCCAGAAGCCGAGCGCGCGCAGAACGAGGAGGAGCGCGCCCAGGGCGAGGAGATGCGTCCGCGCGCCCGCGGCCAGCCGCGGTCCCTGCGCGGTGAGGACGAGGCTCCGCAGCAGCACGTAGGTCGCCACGCTCAGGAGAAGCGTGCCGAGGACGAGGGTCATGGCCCCGCTGTAGAGGAACCGCCACAGGGGCAGCTCGAAGACGAAGAAAGCGATGTCGCGGCCGAACAGCGGATCGGTGGCGCCGAAGGCGGAGCGATTGATGTAGCCGAGGACCATGTCCCACGACGCGCTGGCCCGCAGCCCGGAGAGGATGCCGATGACGGCGATGACGGGGAGGAGGAGCTTGCGGATCAGCGGCTCGAGGACGGCGCGCCCGGGGAGGCCCAGCTGATCGTCGAGCTCCCACAGCACGTCGGGAGCGGCGGTGCGCGCGGCGAGCCAGAGGTTGCCGTAGACGAAGATGAAGACGGCGCCCCCCGCGCCCAGGAAAAGCCAGCCGCGGAGCGAGAGCACGGTGGTGAAGACCTGGGTGAAGCCGACTTCGACGTACCAGAGCCAGTCGGTGTACAGGGGGACGGCCTGGCCAGCTCCGGCCAGGATGATGAACCCGAAAAGGAGCCAGAGACCGACCCGGGGAGGACGCCGTCCGTTCGCCACCGCGAGCCTCCATCCCCCGGCGCGCGGCGCGCCGGGGGCATCAAGACCGGCGCCGCCCGGAGGCGGCCAGTGCGACTCCGCTAGGTTCCGTGAGTCCAGGAGGAGAGATATTCCTCCTGGGCGGGCGTGAGCTGGTCGATCTGGACGTCCATCGACGCGAGCTTGAGCCGAGCGATCTCGAGATCGATGTCTCGCGGGACGACGTACACCTTCCTCTCCAGGCTCTTGCCGTGCTTGACCATGTACTCGGCGGACAGGGCCTGGTTGGCGAAGCTCATGTCCATCACCACCGCGGGGTGCCCCTCGGCGGCGGCGAGGTTGATGAGCCGCCCCTCCCCCAGCACGTAGACGCGCCGGCCCCCGCCCAGGGTGAACTCTTCCACGAAGGGCCGCACGGTGCGACGGGACTGGGCCAGCTTGGCGAGGGCCTCGAGGTCGATCTCCACGTTGAAGTGTCCGGAGTTCGCCACGATCGCGCCGTCCTTCATCTTGACGAAGTGCTCCTGACGAATCACCGCCATGTTCCCGGTGACGGTGACGAAGACATCGCCGACCTCGGCCGCCCGCGACATGGGCATGACCTGATAGCCATCCATGACCGCCTCGAGGGCGCGCATGGGCGCCGTTTCCGTCACCACCACCTGCGCGCCCATGCCGTGCGCGCGCGCGGCCACCCCGCGTCCGCACATCCCGTAGCCGGCCACCACCACCGTCTTGCCCGCGAGCAGGACATTGGTGGCGCGGAGGATGCCGTCCACCGTGGACTGGCCCGTGCCGTAGCGATTGTCGAAGAGGTGCTTGGTGTCGGCGTCGTTCACCGCGATGACGGGGAAGGCGAGCACGCCGTCTTTCTGCATGGCGCGCAGCCGGATCACCCCGGTGGTCGTCTCCTCGGTACCGCCGATCACGTTCTTGAGCAGGCTGGTGCCGGCATTGTGCTCCCCGTGGAGCTGGGAGATGAGATCCGCGCCGTCGTCCATGGTCACCTGCGGTCCGGTCTTGAGCACGGCCTCCAGGTGGCTGTAGTAGCGCTTGTTGTCCTCACCCTTCTGCGCGTACACGGGAATGCCGAACTCCTTCACGAGAGCGGCCGCGGTGTCGTCCTGCGTGGACAACGGATTCGAGGCGCACAGCGCGACCTGGGCGCCCCCCGCCTTGAGGGTGATCATGAGCACCGCGGTCTCCGTGGTCACGTGCAGACACGCGCCCAGGCGGATACCCTTGAGCGGCTGCTCCTTGCTGAAGCGCTCCCGCACCTGCCGCAGCACGGGCATCGATTGCTCGGCCCACTCGATCTTGAGCTTCCCCGCATCGGCGAGCGAGAGATCCTTGACGTCGTGGTCGGTCATGCTCCGTCCTTTCTCCTGTTTGACGGGCGACTCGAGCGCCTGTCACAGTCGGGCCCCGCGCCGGTGGTTCGCGCCGGCCGCGGGGCCCGTTCGTTCACGTTGCGATTCCGGTTCAGATGCCTGCGTCGTCGCGCAGATCCTTCACCCGGTTCGTCCGCTCCCAACTGAACTCCGGCTCGTTGCGGCCGAAGTGCCCATAGGCCGCCGTCTTCTTGTAGATGGGCCGGCGCAGGTCGAGGTACTTGATGATTCCCGCCGGCGTGAAGTCGAAGTGCTTGCGGATCAGCTGCTCGAGCTTGGTCGTGGGCACCTTTCCCGTGCCGGCGGTGTCGACCATGATGGACACGGGCTCGGGCACCCCGATGGCGTAGGCAACCTGCACCTGCGCCCGCTCGGCCAGCCCGGCCGCCACGATGTTCTTGGCCACGTGCCGCGCCATATAGCAGGCGGAGCGATCGACCTTCGTCGGGTCCTTGCCGGAAAACGCGCCGCCCCCGTGGGGGCAGGAGCCGCCGTAGGTGTCGACGATGATCTTCCGCCCGGTGAGCCCAGTGTCCCCCATGGGCCCGCCCGTGACGAAGCGCCCGGTAGGATTGATGTGATAGGTGATGCGCTTGGGGTCGATGAGATGCGCGGGGATGGTCGGCTTGATCACGTGCTCGATCAGGTCCTCGCGGATCTGCGCGAGGCCGATGTCGGGACCGTGCTGGGTGGAGATGACCACCGTCTCCACGGAGACGGGCTTGCCGTCGACGTAGCGGACGGAGACCTGGCTCTTCCCATCCGGGCGCAGATAGTCGAGGGTGCCTGCCCGGCGCACCGTGGTGAGCTGCTGCACGAGCTGGTGCGAGAGCATGATGGGCATGGGCATGAGCTCTGGCGTCTCCGTGCAGGCGTAGCCGAACATCAGCCCCTGGTCGCCTGCCCCCAGCTTGTCCACGCCCATGGCGATGTCACCCGACTGCTCGTCGATGGCGGTGATCACGCCGCACGTCTCGTAGTCGAAGCCGTACTTGGCCCGCGTGTAGCCCACCGCCTTGATGGTCTCGCGTGCGACCCTGGGAATGTCCACGTAGCAGGAGGTGGTGATCTCGCCCGCCACCACCACGAGGCCGGTCGTGAGGAGTGTCTCGCACGCGACGCGGCCCCCGGGATCCTGGGCCAGGATGGCGTCCAGGACCGCGTCGGAGATCTGATCGGCGATCTTGTCCGGATGGCCCTCGGTCACGGACTCCGAAGTGAAGAGATACTCCTCGCGCGCCATCGTGACTCCTCCTCAGGTGGTGAATATGGTGCGGGCGGGCTCACCGCGCACTCTGGGCAGCCTAGCATGGCCCCCTACACGGCTCAAGCGAAATGGCCCTCATGACATCGGCGCAATCGCGCGCGGCACCACGTCGAGGGCCGCGTCCCACGACCCGCCGGGGGCGAGGATGGTGGGCCAGCTCACGAGGACCGCCGAGCCCTGGTAGATCCGCTCGAAGCCGCCCTCGGACAGCGACACCGTCTCGATGGGCGCGAAGCCCAGGTGAGGAGGATCGCCGGGGCGTCGCGAGCCGCGTCGACGATGACCGACTCGAAGTTGCCGGCAGGCTGGTGATTGTGGACGCCGAAGTGGAAGCGCACCCGCTCACTCACGATCGATGTCACGGTGCCGCACCACGGGCGACAGGCCCGTGCGCTCGAGGGATCGCCGGAGCAGCTCCACCAGCGTCACCGAGCGATGGCGACCGCCGGTGCAGCCCACGGCCACGGTGAGGTAGGCCTTGCCCTCCCGATGGTACAGGGGGAGGAGGAAGCGAAGGAGGTCCTCGATCTTGGCGAGGAGGGTCCGGCTCTCCTCGAAAGACATCACGAACTGCTCCACCGCGGCGTCGCGGCCGTCCAGGCGCTTGAGGCCGTCCACGAAGTGCGGGTTGGGCAGGAAGCGTACGTCGAAGACGAGGTCCGCGTCGTAGGGAGCGCCATGCTTGAAACCGAACGACATGAGGGACACCGTCAGGGCATCAGCGGTGCGCGGGGTGCCGTAGCCTTCGACGAGCCGCTCCTTGAGCTGGTGAACGGACAGCCCCGTGGTGTCGATGATGCGATCCGCGCTCTCCCGCAGGTTGGAGAGCGCGCTGCGCTCGGCCCGGATGCCTTCCAGCACGCTGCCTTCCCCCGCGAGGGGATGGCGGCGCCGTGACTCCTGGTAGCGCCGCACCAGCGTCTCGTCGGCGGCCTCCAGGAAGAGCACCTCGGGCTTGTGCCCCTGCGCGCGCAGCTCGGCGAGCGTCTCCAGGAGGTGCGCGAGATACCCGCCCTCGCGGATGTCCACGCCGAGGGCGATCATGCGAATGTCGCGGCTCGAGTGCACGCAGAGCTCGGCGAAGGTGGGGATGAGGGTGGTGGGAAGGTTGTCGACGCAGAAGTAGCCGAGGTCCTCGAGGCACTTGATGGCGAAGCTCCGCCCCGCCCCCGACATGCCGGTGATGATCACGAAGCGGAGGGCGGCGGTGCCGCCGGTCGGCTCCGTGCCGAGCGCGCTCACCGCTTCTTGGGCGCGAGTCGACGCTGATGGGAGGGAAGGATCCCCAGCTCCTCCCGATACTTGGCTACCGTTCGCCGAGCGATGGTGAGCCCCTGCCCTCTCAGCACGAGGGCGACGTCCTGGTCAGACAGCGGCTTGGCCGTCTCCTCTGCCGCCACCATGTCACGGATCTTCTTCTTGATGGACACGGAGGAGACCATCTCGCCCGTGTCGGAGGCGATGCCACTGTGGAAGAAGTACTTGAGCTCGAAGAGCCCCTGCGGCGTCTCCACGTACTTGTTGGTGGTGACGCGGCTGATGGTCGACTCGTGCATGCCGATGTCCTCGCCCACGTCACGCAGGGCGAGAGGCCGGAGGAACGCCACCCCCTTGTCGAGGAAATCGCGCTGGAACTTGACCAGGCTCTGGGTCACCTTGCGCAGCGTGCGTTGCCGCTGCTCCACGCTCTTGATGAGCCACACCGCGGAGCGGAGCTTCTGCTCCACATATTGCTTGGCCTCGTCGCTGGAGCGGCGGAGGAGCGAGCGGTAGAGAGCGTTGACGCGGAGGCGCGGGATGCCTTCCTCATTGAGCACGACCACGTAGTCGTCGCCCACCTTGTGGATGGACACGTCGGGCGCGATGTAGCGCTGGTCAGAGACGGCGAAGCGGCGGCCGGGCTTGGGCTCGAGGCTCTGAATCTCCTCGATGGACTCCATGATCCGGTCGAAGGGCAGCTTCATGGCCCGGGCGATGTCCGCGTAGCGACGGCGCTCCAGGTCCTCGAAGTACTTCTCCACGATCTCCACGGAGACGGGATCGGGCTCGGCATCCGCGGTGAGCTGGAGGAGGAGGCACTCCTGCACGCTGCGGGCGGCCACCCCCGTGGGGTCGAAGGCCTGCACCAAACGGAGGATCTTCTCCACCTCGTCGGGGGAGGAGCCCGTCCCCACCGCGATCTCCTCGACCTCGGCCCGGAGGTAGCCGTCGTCATCCAGGTTGCCGATGATAGCCTCGCCGATGGCCACCGTGCGGGGATCGTCAGTGGCGAGGCGGAGCTGCTCGTTGAGATGCTCGTCGAGCGAGGTGCCCGTCCGTCCCAAATTCTCGAAGGGCATCTCCTCGCGCTCTTCCATGGACACGGGGGTCCGCTCGTCGGGCTCGTCGAACACCGCGGAGGTGAGGTCGAAGGGCAGCTCGTCCGCTCGCTCGCCGTCCACGGAGGCCGTCTCCTTGGACACGGGCTCGGTAGTGGCGGGAGGGGCCGGCGTCTCCGTCGCCGTCGCGTCGGGCGAGGCAGGTGCCTCCGCGTCGACATCCTGGGTCTCCTGGGCGACTTCCTCCAGCAATGGGTTCTCCTCGAGCTCCTTACGGACGACCTGCTCCAGCTCGAGGGTGGAGAGCTGCAGCAGCTGGATGGCCTGCTGCAGGAGCGGCGTCATGACGACTCGCTGGGTCTGCCGAAGTGATAAGCGCATGGCTCAGGCGGCTCCGGTCTGGCGCATCAGAGCGAAAACTTCTCGCCCAGGTAGATTTCTCGGGCCTTGGGGTTGTTGGCCAGCTCGCTGGCCGTTCCCGAAGCCAGGATCTTCCCGTCGTGCAGGATGTAGGCACGGTCGGTGATGGCCAGCGTTTCACGCACGTTGTGGTCGGTGATGAGCACTCCGATACCTCGTTCCTTGAGTCGGCCCACGATCTCCTGGATGTCCCCAATGGCGATGGGGTCGACGCCCGTGAAGGGCTCGTCGAGCAGGAGGTAACGCGGATTGGTCACGAGCGCCCGCGTGATTTCGAGCCGACGGCGCTCGCCGCCGGACAGGGTATGCGCGCGGTGGCGGGCGAGCCGGGTGAGATCGAGTTCGGCGAGCAGCTCCTTGAGGCGCTCCCGCCGCTCCTCTTGTGACAGATCGAGGGTCTCCAGGATGGCCAGGAGATTCTCCTCGACGGTGAGCTTCCGGAAGACGGACGACTCCTGGGGCAGATATCCCATGCCGAGGCGGCAGCGCTTGTACATGGGCAGGTCGGTCACCTCCTGCCCTTCCAAGTAGATGCGGCCGCCGTCGGCGCGCAGCAGCCCCACGATCATGTAGAAGGACGTGGTCTTGCCCGCCCCATTCGGACCGAGCAGACCCACCACCTCACCGCGGTGGATGTCCAGGCTGACCCGGTCCACCACGAGGCGGTTCCTGAAACGCTTGCGCAAACCCTGGGCGATCAGACCTTCCATCTCACGGACATATCGGCCCCGCGGGGCCGAACTTGATCTCTGATTTGGGCTTGTTCTGGCCCTGGTAGAAGATGGCCTTCACCCGCTCCTGCTTCCCTCCCTCCACGATGCTCCGGTCCTCGGCGATGAAGATAGTGATGCGGTCGCCGGTCACGATATCGGTATCTCGCCACACCCGCGCGTTGCCGATGAGGACCACGCGCTGCTCGGCGTCGTAGTATTCCGCGCGCTCCGCGGTGCCCATACGGCAGTCGCGGGTGATGATACGCACGTTGCCGGTGGACACCACCCGCTCCACCTTGTCCGTCTTGGAGTCCGTGTACACCTCCATCTTGTCAGCGTACTGGACGGAGTTGTTCTG